>JADDPU010000606.1:0-2723 GCA_016781725.1 Rubrobacter sp.
CGCGGCCCCAGACCAGGTTGCCGTCCCGAAAGGCAGCCTTGTCCACCCACGTCGCACCCGCGTTCTCCAGGTCGTCCTTGATGCCGAGGGAGCCCGTGGCTCTGGCGCCGCCCAGTATGCCGGCGGAGATCGCGACGAGCCCGCCGTGGCAGATAATGCCGACCGTCTTGCCGCCCTCGTGGACGGTCCTGACGAGGCCCGTGATCTCGGGGTAGCGCCGCAGCTTGTCTGGCGCCCAGCCGCCAGGGATTACTACCCCGTCGAGCTCCGAGGCGTCGAGCCCCTCGGCGGTCGTATCCGCCTGCGCTTGGAGGGCGTTCTTGCCGGCGACCGGGTCTGTGCTCGGCCCGACCGTGATGACCTCGGCTCCCTCCTCCTGGAGCCGCATGACCGTCACCCAGTACTCGAGGTCCTCGAACCCTTCGGCGAGCAGAACCGCGATCTTCTTGCCTTCCAGCCTCATTCGGTCTCCCTTCCTCTAGTTTTCAGCCTTCGACGATCTTCCCCAGCAGGACGTCGACCTCGCGCCTGGCCTCTTCCCCGCCGAGTTCCAGGGCACGCGCGAGCTCGGGCACGGCGTCGGACCCGCGCCCGGAGCGCAGCAGCTGGTACGCGGCTTCCACGTGTGGCCGGTAGCCGCCGTTCCCTTCGGTCCTAGCTTCCGGCGCGACCTCCAGGGTGTCCTGGCCGAGCTCCTCGCCGTTTATAAGGGCAAGCAGCTCCTCGCCGTAGCGGGCGGCGCGGCGGAGGCCGACACCCTTTATGGCGCCGAGCTCGTGGATGGTCCGGGGCTTGCGGGCCGAGATCTCCTCGAGGTGCGAGTTGTGGAGCACTACGTAGGCGGGGACGCGCTGCTGCCTGGCCTGCTCCCCCCGCCAGCTCCGCAACCGCTCGAAGAGCGCTACGTCCGTGGGAGGCTCGTCCGTCGGGGACAACGCGGCGAAGGCGGGCAAGAGAGGTGTTCCCTCGGGGATGCCCGAGCGCGCCGCGGCGGTCTTCCCCAGAGCCGGCTCTTCCGTCTCGCCGAGGCATACGTCGCAGCCGGCGCAGGGGGCCACCTTCTCCATGTCGCCGAAGTGCCTGAGGAGGTACTCGCGGCGGCAGGTGGTCAGGTTGGCGAAGGCCTCCACGTCCCGGATCTGGGCGTAGGCGGTTTTCGCCCGGTTTTTCAGCCTGCTGGCGATCTCGCGGCGGCTGGCGGCGTCGAGCGCGGCGACCTTGAGCCTGACATCCACGAGGGAGCCGCGCGGGATGATCTCGGCTATCCCGTCGACCATCATCCTGTAGAGCGCGCCCTGCACGACGGCAGGCCGCAGCCCGGCTCGGCGCGCGAGCTCGGGCAACCCTACCGAGCCGGAGCCGGGGAGCGCCGCGTGCACCGCCGCTACCTCCTCGCGAAGCCCGCCCGGCTCCTCTTCCAACCGGCGAACCTCGATCTCGGCCCAGAGGTCGTAGCCCCGGGAGATCAAACCCGACTCCTCGAGGCTGCCGAGCACGATCCCGGCAGCCTCCGGGTCCACCCCTCCCAACGCTGCCAGCGAACCCGGTGGTACGTTGACCCTGCCCCCGTTCTCCACCCCTCCCAACGCGCGGAAGAACGAGCCCACCTCGTTCTCGCCGGCGGCGTTCAGGGTCACCAATCGCTTGCGCCGTCCGAGGTCGGCGCCCCGGTAGAGGACTACGCACTCGCTTGGCTCCCCGTCGCGGCCTGCCCGCCCCGACTCCTGGATGTAGGCCGGAAGGCTGCCGGGAACGCTCGAGTGGATAACGAACCTTACGTTCGGCTTGTCCACCCCCATCCCGAAGGCTATCGTGGCCACCACCACCGAGAGCTCGTCTGTCATGAACCGCTCCTGCACTTCCGCGCGGTTGGCGGAACCCATCCCGGCGTGGTAGGCGGCGGCGTCCACCCCGGACCGGCGCAGGCCCCGCGCCAGCTCCTCGCACTCCTTGCGGGTCGTCGCGTAGACTATCCCCGGCGGCGGGGAGCCCCGGATGATGTCGAGTATCCGCGGCAGCTTGTCCTCCTTTTTGGAGACGGAGAGGACCCGGTAGGTGAGGTTGGGGCGGTTGAAGCTCGTAACCACAACCTCGGGGTCGCGCATCTTGAGAGAGCGGAGGATGTCCTGGCGGACCCGCGGCGTGGCCGTGGCGGTGAGGGCGAGCACGGGCGGGCTGCCCAGGTCTTTCACGGCGCGGGGCAAGAACAGGTAATCGGGGCGAAAGTTGTGGCCCCACTCGGAGATGCAGTGCGCCTCGTCCACGACGAAGAGGCCTACCCCCGCCCGGCGCAGCGCCAGCACGAACTCTAAGGATCGCAGGCGTTCGGGGGCTACGTAGAGCATCTTCACCTCCCCCGTGCGCACCCTCCGCTCGACCTCCCAGCGCTCCTCGGGCGCGAGCCCCGAGTGGAGCGTGGCAGCTTCGGCCACCGAGCTCTGCAACAGAGAGTCGACCTGGTCCTTCATCAGGGAGATGAGCGGGGAGACGATGACCGTCAGGCTCTCCTGCATCAGCGCGGGAACCTGGTAGCACAGGCTCTTCCCGCCGCCGGTCGGCATCACCGCGAGGGTGTCCCTGCCGTCGAGGACGGCCCGGATCACCTCCTCCTGGCCTGGCCGGAACGAGTCGAAGCCGAAGATCTCCTTTAGAACGTTTAATGGCACGAGCCTATTGTAGCCGGTCGATCCTTGGGCTTGTCCGCATCTCGGTCTGCGCCTCGT
>JADDPU010000606.1:2837-4296 GCA_016781725.1 Rubrobacter sp.
TCTCTGCGGGGGTGATCGGCAGGGAGCCTTAGGGGCTTTAGTGCTACTCGTCTCTTGGTTGCCTGGTAAAGCGGGGGATGGGTTTGAGGCTCTGAATCTGCCCGGGGGGGCGGTCGCGCCGGTCCTCTGGCTCCTTCTCCTCGTCCTGGCCCGCTTCCGCGGCGTCGAGGAGGTAGTCGAGGGCCCGCCTCATCTCGAAACACGCCCTTGCGTAGGCGAACTTAAACCCGAGGATTGGCGCCGCGAGCACGGGCAGGACGCCGAGGAAAAAGAGCGGGCTCTGCATGCCGGCGAGGACGAACAGCGCGGCCAGCGTGGCCGCGAGGATGCCGGCGAGCGAGAGGTACTCCCCGCGCTGGTTGGAGAGGTCCGCCGTCAGGTTGGCCTCGCAGCGCGCCTCGTCGACGCCCTCCACGCGCAGTTCGACGTCCCTGGCCTTGAGCAGGGTCCTCTGCCCCGAGAAGTCTAGTGTCCTGCGCACCATCCCGAGCTCGTCCCCGGGGTCCCACAGGGAGGCGGCCTCGGTCTTGCGCCTGAGCTTGAGCCCCTGCTCCAGGCGCAGCAGCCCTTCTAGGTGCTCGCGGGTCCTCTCGGCGGGACGCGCCACCTCCCGAACCATGCGCAGACGGGCAGGGCCGAAGAACCTCCAGGCGAACGAGTGGGGCTCCGCCGTCTTCTCCGAGGCCATATCCCACATCGCCCGGCGCACGTCCTGCTCGGGGATACCGGCGGCGGCGGCCACCTGCACGAGAACCTCGGGAGAGACCGAGGGGGCTTCCTCGGGGTCGCGGTCCCAGCGGCGCGAGTTCAGTTCCGAGGCCCGGCGCAGGATCATCTCGACCTCCGCCGGTCTCAGGCGCTTGTCCTTGCCTTCCGCCATTGGGGCGTGATTCTACAGCTTTTAGAAGCGCTGATCTCGCTTGGAGGTAACGTCCAGTATCCTCGGGGTGTCCTTGAGGTAGGACCAGCCCGAGAGGATGGTCAAGACCACCGCGACGAGCATAGCCCACCACCCGATGGTCGAGACGGCCCCCCGCCAGCCCTCGGACCCGGGCTCGCCAACCAGCAGTAAAAAGACGGCGATGCTCTGGGCGTTCATCTTGGCCTTGCCCCAGCGGTTCGCCGCGATGACCTCCCCGCCCTCGAGGGCCACCATCCTCAGGCCCGTCACGGCGAACTCCCGGATCACCATTATCGCGGCCATCCAGGAGGCCATCGAGCCCTCCCCGACGAGCGCGAAGAAGAGGGAGACGATGAGCGCCTTGTCGGCGATGGAGTCCATCAGCTTGCCGAAGCCAGACACCTCGTTGTTGCGCCGGGCGATGATCCCGTCGAAGTAGTCGGTGAGGATCGCGGCCACGTACAAAACCACGGCAACGGGGCGCGCCCAATCGAAGGGCAGGTACAGCGCGCCCATAACGGGCACCACGGCGACGAGCCGGATCAGGGTCAGCTGGTT
>JADDPU010000432.1 GCA_016781725.1 Rubrobacter sp.
GGATCCCGACGAACACGCCGAGGACGAAGCCCTCGCCTACATGCGCCGTCGCCAGCAGCGCGAGGATGAGGCGTTCGCGAAGGCCCGCGCGCGGCGCAGGAACCGCGGAGGGCCCACGTTCGACCCAGAGGACTTCGGCTTGACCTAGACTATCGACGTGAGGGGCGCGGGCGTATTACCCGCCTCTCGGCTCCGCGGGGCGTCCGGTCCGGCCCACGCTGGACGCCCTGCTTTCTATCCCGCCGGAGTCGCTAGGGTTCTCTGCTATCGGACCGAAGAAGAGGGCGGTCTTGCCTTCGAGTTCGTCCATCAGGGGGTGCGGGTTGATCTCTATGTCGTAGCCCTTCTCGCGGGCGTAAGCGCGCGCCTCCTCCACCGCCTCGTCCAGTTTGGTGCGCACTTTCTCTTTGGGCATCCCTAATAGTCCTTCCCCTTGTCGAAGGCGCCCGAACCCTCCGAGGCACCGCCTCTTCGTCCGCCGAAGAAGAGGACCGTCTGGCCGTCTAGCTCGTCGGCCCGGGGGTGCGCCCTAATCTCGACGTCGATGCCCTCCTCCTTGGCAAGGGCTCTCATACGCTCGGCCGTCTCCTCGGCTGTCTCCTCTCGCTTGGTGTTGGCCTTGCCCCGTCCGTCCTTCACCCTCTTCTCCCTTCTCGCCCAATGCCGCCCCCTTTGTAGCACGCAGAGTAGGCGCTTGACGGCCCCCCTGAGCGGGCGCGGAGCCCCGGTCCGGGGTAGGATGCCCACACGGGAGAGGACCGGCCATCTTACTTCCCCGCACACCCCTCGGGACGCGCTCCTCAAAAAAGTCTTCGATCGATGTGCTGTCACTTCTACCGAAGGCGCCGACCCCGTGTTTTCGGGCCGGGGGAAGCCTATAAATGCACGATGGGAAAACCGCCGATCTATTGAAACTTTTTTGGCTCCGGGCGGGGAGTTTCCCAGAGTAGGTTCACGTCCTGAATGAAACCTTCTTTTAATGCGCAGCTTAAGGGCCCGCCGAGGTGCGAATGACCG
>JADDPU010000098.1 GCA_016781725.1 Rubrobacter sp.
AAGATCTCTGCCCACAAGACGAGCCGAACCCCTAAAAGCAACGACCAAGCTTTTGCCCGTGTCCGAGTAGGTTCCGGCCACGAGCAGGGCGCCCCTCACCGCGTGCTCTTACGACCGCTCGTCCACAGAGCGGCACGAGGAGCCTGCCCTCACCATAAATGGCTCAACTCCCGAGGCGCTCGCGACGGTTCGCCCGCTCGCAGAGGAGCCCAAAGACCACCCCCAGGCCCGTCCAGAAGACGAGCTGGGTAACCAAAGACGAGAGCCGGAAGTCCCACAACAGCCCAGCGGGGAACCCCCCGGGGTCCGGGGCGGCGGGCAGGGCCAGGAATAGTATCCCAACGGCCACGGCGACGCCCAACCCCACCGTCAACTGACGGACCGGGGCGCCGGTCCCCCGCGCCCGAAGCGTTCTTGCCGCATACCACGCGGCCAAGACCACGAGTAGCGAGAGCGCGACCATCGTGAAGTAGGAAGCGGTGCGATCCCCGATGGTCGCAGGGTCCCCCACGGTCGGGGGGTTGGCCGGATACTTCAAGTAAGGTATCAGGAACGCCCCGGCGAAGGCGGCTCCTGCCAGGGAGAGGCTACGGTTCCACTCGCTCCCGGACGCCAGGCGACCGCGAAAATAGGCGTAGACCAGACCGAACAGGCCCCCAACGGTCAGCCCGAAGAGACCCGTGGCGAAGAAGAGCCCGACCTTCTGGGTCGAGCGGCTAAAGACCTCCTCGCCTTGGTGGCCACCGGCGGCCGCCTCCTCGAGTTGGATGGCCTGATCCACGTAAAGCTCCCCGAAGAGAAGGGCAACCAACCCCGCGAGGAGACCCGCCAGCAACCCGGCCGCCATCCCCCGGCGCAGATAAGCCGCGATCATCTTTCTTCCGCTCCCTTAGTGGTAGGGGAAGGGGACGGAAGCCGCGATCATCTTCCGCCCCCTGCCGTCCCCCTTAGTGGCAGGGGACGCCCAGCAGGTGACGCCCGTCGTGGGCGAACTCGTGCAGGTAGTCTGCTACCCCGGCCGCCTGCCCGAACAGGGGTGCGAGCAGAGCCCCGCTCGCGGAAAGAAGCGCG
>JADDPU010000169.1 GCA_016781725.1 Rubrobacter sp.
CATCATCTTGCCGTCCATCATCTTGCCGTCCATCATCTTTCCATCCATCATCTTCTTTCCGTCCATCATGTTGTGGTTGCTCGCCAGAGCGGCGGGCGCGAGAACAAACACCGCCACCATACAGAGGGCGGCCAACAGCAGGAATCGTTTCACGGTGCTCCCTTCGGTCGTTTGCTTCTGTCGGGGAGTACCTGCACCTTCCCTCCCCTGGGTTCCCGCCATCTACTCTAGCTTGGATCCGCCCGTTAATGGCCGAGATCCGGTAAACGTTGGTGAACGAATCGGTGAACATTGGTGAACGAGAAGGAATCCTTATGGTCGGTGAGGTCGGGCGGCGGGGGTGGGGCAGCCCCTACCGGGGAGGGGCGAAGCGGTAGCCGACGCCCCACTCCGTACGGATGCAGCGGGGGTTCTCGGTATAACTCGCCCCCGACGGCCTCGTCCACCGCTGGGCCGGAGACGAGAAGGGGTTTTTCATCTGCACCTACTGGCTCGTCGAGAACCTCGCGCGGTGCGGGAAGATAAAAGACGCCGTCGAGCTTTTCGAGAAGACCACCGCTTTCGCCAACGACCTCGGCCTGCTCGCCGAAGAGGCCGACGCCGCTACGGGGGAGCTCTGGGGCAACTTCCCCCAGGCCTTCTCGCACGTAGGCCTGATCAACGCCGCCTGGTGCCTGGCCCAGGAAGGAGTCGTCCCGTGATTGCGGCCCGAGATCCGTACACGCCCCCCCCCCGCGATTTGGTCACATGACGACGACGCGTTATGGTATCGGCGTGGTGCATCGTGCAACGTTGACGTCGCAGGCGGGACCCGGCCGGAGACGGCCACGGCTCGCGCGACGGCAGGAGTTCGGCATCGGGGCCGTGGTCGGTATCGACCGCAAAGCCAGTCGCGTCGTCCCCTCGGTTCGGGAACGGGGCCGCGTCTCGACCACCCTCGCGCCCGCGGCGGGTGAGCCAACCTGCTGCGCTTCGGCAGCTTGGATCGTGAGTAGCCCTACGATCTAACCTAGC
>JADDPU010000011.1 GCA_016781725.1 Rubrobacter sp.
ATCGTCGTCTTTATGCCCTCGAGGCGGTACTCGCGCAGGGCGCGGCGGGCCCGGCTTATGGCCTCGTCGCGGGTGAGGGCCCAGACCACGAGCTTGCCTACCATCGAGTCGTAGAACGGTGGGATCTTGTAGCCCTGGTAGATCGCGGAGTCCACCCTGACGCCTGGACCGCCGGGGACGTCGAGGAAGGAGACCTCGCCGGGGGAGGGCATGAAGCCCTGGTTCGGGTCCTCGGCGTTGATGCGAAACTCCATAGCGTGCCCGACCATCGGCACGTCCTCCTGCCTCAGGCTGAGAGGTTCTCCCGCTGCGACCCGGATCTGCTCTTTCACCAGGTCCACGCCCGTGAGCATCTCCGTCACGGGGTGCTCGACCTGGATGCGCGTGTTCATCTCGATAAAGTAGAACTCATCACCCTCGACCAGGAACTCCACGGTCCCGGCGTTCGCGTACTCCGCCTCCTGGGCCAACCGGACCGCCGCCCCGGTCATCTTCTCGCGCACCTCGGGGCTTATCCCGGGCGAGGGGGCCTCCTCCAGCACCTTCTGGCGGCGGCGCTGCATCGAGCACTCGCGCTCGTAGAGGTGGATCACGTTCCCCTCGTGGTCGCCCATGACCTGCACCTCGACGTGCCTTGGAGCTACGAGCAACCTCTCCAAATAGAGAGTCCCGTCCCCGAAGGCGGCCTCGGCCTCGCGCCTCGCTACCTGCACGGCCTTGCGCAGGCCCTCCTCGTCCTCGGCCACCCGGATGCCGCGGCCCCCGCCGCCGGCGGCCGCCTTCACCATGATCGGGTAGCCGATCCCTCCCGCCGTCTGCACCGCCTCGTCGGCGGAGGAGGCATCGTCCGAGCCCGGCACGACAGGCACCTCGGCCTCTTTCGCCAGCCGACGGGCGGCGGACTTGTTGCCCATCTTCTCGATGGCCTCTGCCGATGGCCCGATAAACGCGAGCCCGGCCTCCCTGCAGGCCGCCGCGAAAGAGGCGTTCTCGGCCAGAAACCCGTAGCCTGGGTGGACCGCCTCGGCCCCCGTCTCTTTGGCGGCCTCGACGAGCGCCTCGACTTTCAGGTAGC
>JADDPU010000287.1:0-302 GCA_016781725.1 Rubrobacter sp.
CTCCCCCGCCGTGGTAAGAGAAGCCGGTCTGCCTGGAGAGTGGGACCTCGGCTCCCGCGGGCGGGGTGATGGTGAGCCTGGCTGGCTTATGGAGCTGCAAGCCGTCCGGCTTCAGGTCTACCCCGGCCACAAGACCCCCGCTCATCGGAAGGCCCCCGACCTGACCCACGGGGGTCATGGTGATCTTCTGCTCGCTCAGGAGAGAGCCCGCAGGCAGCGAGAGCGCGAACTTCGTGCCGTCTGAGGCGGTAGCCGAGATCGTGCCCCCGCCCGTCGGGATGGTCTTCGCGACCGCGCGCTCG
>JADDPU010000287.1:357-1055 GCA_016781725.1 Rubrobacter sp.
CCGTCTTGAAGGGGTTCTCGGTGACAAAGACCCTCTCAGCAGAGGCCCGGCAGTTGTTCGTCTCGCGCGACTCGGCCACCTCTTTCGGGTCGTCGGCGCAAGCTATCAGGTAGTAGGAGCGCTCAGGCTTCATCGCGGCCGGCACCGTGAGCGTCGTCGTAGACCTGGCGCTGTCGCCCACCCCTAAAGTGCCCACGGGCTGCCCGGAGGCGAAGCGCACGTCGCCCGTGCCCTTGAGCTTATCGCCAGAGAGGTAGAAGCGGGTTGTCGAAGCGGCCGCCTTGGCCTGGCCTGCGTTCTTGGTGGTG
The DNA here is from genome assembly GCA_016781725.1 of Rubrobacter sp. Taxonomy (GTDB): domain Bacteria; phylum Actinomycetota; class Rubrobacteria; order Rubrobacterales; family Rubrobacteraceae; genus Rubrobacter_D. Next base: position 666 of record JADDPU010000287.1, read on the forward strand.
CTCGTCGCGCGGAACTTCTGGCCGGGCTCCAGCGGGCTGGGCGGGTTAGAGAGCTGGGAGACGACGAGGTCAGGCTTGCCGGCGGCCGAGGCTTCGGGCGCAGAAGGACCCAACACGAGTAAAGCCACCACAACCCAGAGGAGGGCCGCCGCAACGACCGTCGCCGCCCCCGGGGTCGCCCTGCCCACCCACATCAACGTGTCGAATATGCTCCTAACCATTCCTGCTCCTCCTTTAGTGGGGCGGAGGAGGAGCATCCCCCGCCCCTGCTTGCTATAGCATCCTAAGTATCGAGGAGGCGCAGAGACGAGCGCACCCCCCAAATGAGCTAGTTTCGGACCTTTTTTTGCACCCACCAGCGCCAACCCGAACACCGTGGAGGTGGTCCTG
>JADDPU010000246.1 GCA_016781725.1 Rubrobacter sp.
CTCACCTTGCGGCGTTCGGACGGGTCCGTGGTCGGCGCGTTCAGCGCCCGCGGCGTCGCCCCCGAAGCCGTTCGGAGGATGGTCGAGGAGGCCGTGAACCCCGCATCGGTCGCCGGCGCCGAGCGGCCCGCGGCACACGCCGTCGGCCCGTCCCTGAGGGTGCGTTTCTTCGGGCACTTCGAGATGCTCTGCGACGAGGAGCCGGTATCTTTGGGCCGGAACGGGAAGGCCCTCTGCATCCTGAAGCACCTGCTGGCCAACAGGGACCGCCCCGTCTCCCAGGACTATCTCATGGGATGGCTCTGGCCCGAATCCAACCTAAAAAAGGCCCGCTGGTCGCTCAACTCCGCCGTCCACGGCCTGAGGAAGCTCCTCGCCGGCTGCCCCGCCTCTGCCTCCTTCAACTATGTGCTACTGGAGGAGGGCCACTACCGGCTTAGCTCGAGCGCGCTGGTCTCGACCGACGTGGAGGAGTTCGACGCCCACTACGAGCGGGGGAGGCGCTTCGAGGCGGCCGGGCACGAGGCTAAGGCCGCCCTCGAGTACGAGGCGGCAGTCGGGCTCTACAGGGGCGACTACCTCATCGAGGACCTCTACGAGGACTGGACGATGGTGGAGCGCGAGAGGCTAACCAACGCCTACGTGGACATGCTGGGCCGCCTGGCGAGCCGCTACATGGGGGTCGGTCGGGCCGAGGAGTGTATAGGGGCCTGCTTCAGGGTGCTGGAGAAGGACCGATGCCACGAGCAGAGCTACAGGTTGTTGATGCGCTGCTACGCGGGGATGGGCCAGAGGGGCAGGGCGTTACGTCAGTACCGCCTGTGCGAGAAGGCGTTGTGGGGCGAGTACGGGATGGTCCCCTCCCCAGAGACCAATGCCCTCTACGAACGCCTGCTCAGGGACGAAAGCGTTTGAGGGCCGCCCGGTTCTCTCAGGGACAGTACCTGTAGACCCGCCCGGCCACGCCCTTCGGCGCAGCGCCCCCGAGGGCGGTATCCTCCCCCGACTTCGGCCCGATTCGCCGAGGGTTCATCGCGAATTCAC
>JADDPU010000149.1 GCA_016781725.1 Rubrobacter sp.
AGCAGGGGTGCCAAGGTCGTGGTCTCTGCCAGGAACGAGAGTGGACTCGACTCTTTGGTAGAAGAGATCCGGGCCCAGGGCGGCCAGGCTATAGCCGTCCCCGCCGACACTGCGGAGTTCGATGAGGTCAAGGCAGTGGCCGACCGGGCCGTGGAGGAGTACGGCAGGCTCGACACCTGGGTGCACCTGGCCGCGGTGGGGCTCTTCGCCACCTTCGAGCAGACGACCCCCGAGGAATTTGCGAGGGTCATAGACGTAAACCTGATGGGGCAGGTCTACGGGGCTATGGCCGCGCTGCCGCACCTGAAGCGGGAGGGGCGCGGAGCCCTGGTCCACATCTCCTCGGTCGAGGCCAAGCGCTCCTTCCCGTTCCACAGCGCCTACGGGGCCTCCAAGCACGGCATAGACGGTTTTTTGGAGGCGCTGCGGGTGGAGCTCAGGCACGAGGGGTGGCCGATCAGCGTGACCCAGGTGATGCCGGGGACCATAAACACGCCCTTCTTCGATAAGGGGCGCACCAAGCTCGGCGTCAAGCCGGTGGGTATCCCGCCCCGATCTACGAGCCTGGGACCGTGGCCGACATAATCCTGTACGCTGCGGAGAACCCGGCGCGCGACCTCGTCTCCGGGGGCGCCGCCCAGGCGTTGATCCTCAACCAACGCCTCTCCCCGCGCCTGCTGGACGCCGTCCTCACGACGCGGGCTGGCTTCAGCCCCCAGCTGACAGACGAGCCGCGCTCCGAGGAAGATCCGGACAACCTCTACGCCCCGATAGGGGGACACGACACGGCGAAGAACGGTTTCCGGGCGCTCTCCCGGAGCCTCTACAACTGGCTGGAGATGCACCCTACGGTGAGGCGAGGGGCCGGGGCAGCCGCGGTGTTGGGGCTGTTGGGTGCACTCCGAGGAAGGTCGTAACGAACCCGTGCGGGGGAGTTCGTAGACCGCAAGGAGATTGCGACGCCGACCGTCGCCACCGATCCCTACCCGGAGCTCTCCACTTCTCCTGTGTGGTTCAGGGAAGGTAAAAGGGCTGCAGCTCTCGGCAGCGTCGGCCTGGCGTAACCGGGTTGGCCTCCCGCCAGAGTCCGGTGCTGCCGGCCTCGTCTACGGCCGGTCCGTCTCCGCGCGGTTTGCGGTCTACCTCGGGCGGGTACGCCCCTAGTCACAGTGAGGGAGACGAGGAGAGGGGACTCGGCTTTTATCCTGCCCTCGGGTTGGTCCTTCTTTCGAGAGAACAGAGCGAGGAGAGGAACGGTAAGCATGAGCGACGATCAGCATACCCAGCAGGACCCCCTTCAGCAGTACCCCCATCCGGACCAGCAGGCCGAGCAAGAGTTGGAGCACCCCGGCCTCGAGTCCGAGATGAAGCCTCTGCCCGACTACGGCGAGGATACCTACCGCGGCAGCGGCCGCCTCGAGGGCAGGGCGGCGATCATCACCGGCGGTGACTCAGGCATAGGCCGCGCGGTGGCCCTCGCCTTCGCCCGGGAGGGGGCGGACGTCCTGATCTCCTACCTCGCAGAGGAGGAGTCAGACGCCCGGGAGACGGCGCAGATGGTCGAGGCGGCCGGTAAGAAGGCCGTGAGGATGCCAGGCGACATCGGCGACGAGGCCCAGTGCCAGAGGCTCGTCGAGCAGGCGATCTCCGAGTTCGGGCGGATCGACATCCTGGTGAACAACGCCGCCTACCAGATGTACCGCGAGGGCATTCAGAGCATCAGCGCCGAGGAGCTCGAGCACACGTACCGCACTAACGTCTTCTCGATGTTCTACCTGTGCAAGGCCGCGCTGGCGCACATGCAGCCGGGCTCGAGCATCATCAACACCTGCTCTGTGGAGGCCTACCAGCCTCAGCCCATGCTGCTCGACTACGCTTCCACGAAGGCCGCCATAGTGAACTTCACCAAGGGGCTCGCCATGGAGGTCGCCCAGCAGGGCATCCGGGTCAACGTGGTGGCCCCCGGTCCCGTGTGGACCCCGCTCATCCCGGCCACCATGCCCGCGGAGCAGGTGTCGCAGTTCGGTGAGCAGGAGTCGCCGATGGGGCGGGCAGCCCAGCCGGCGGAGCTCGCGCCCGCCTACGTCTTTCTGGCCTCCCAGGAGTCGAGCTACGTCAACGGCGAGACCCTCGGCGTAACCGGCGGGACCCCCCTGCCCTAGAGAGCGGGCCAGGTAGCGTTGGAGAGAGACCGGAGGAACCGCCGTGGTGACAGCCGGGTCCTCTGCGCGGCCCGAAGTAGCGGGTGATGGTATCTGGCCAGCGTAATCTTCGGGCACGAGCAGCCGCTCTTCGCCTCCATCGCCGCGCTCATCTCGCTCGGGGTCTCGGTCGGCAGGCAGTGGAAGCGGGCCATACAGGTGATCCTGGGCGTGGGATCTGGCATAGCGCTCGCCGGTTTGCTCGTGAGCATTGTAGGCTCAGGACCCTTGCAGATGGTGCTCGTGGTGGGGCTCGCGCTCGCGGCGGCGGTGTTCCTCGGGGCGGAGCCGCTCCTCATGACGCAGGTGGGGATCTCGGCGATCACGGCGGTCGGCGTGGAGGCCCCGACCGGCGGCCTCTTCTCGCCCGAACGCCTGCTCGACGCGCTGGTGGGCGCGGGCGTTGCGGTGGTCATCAACGTGATCTTCCCGGTCGACCCCGAGCGCAGGGTCGAGCGGTCGGCGCGGCCGATCCTGGACGAGCTGGCAGCCGTTTTGAATGAGACGGCCGGCGCGCTCGAGAACGTGGACTTCGAGCGGGCCGAGAGCGCGCTCGTGCGGGCCCGGAAGATCGACGATCAGGTGGACGAACTCAGGGAGTCCCTCGAGGCCGCCCGCGACACCGCGCGGCTCTCCCCGGCCAGGCGCCAATCCCTCGGGCGACTCGGGTACTACGAGCTGGCGACAGACCACCTCGACCTGATCGTCCCGGGCGCCCGGGTGCTCGCCCGCGCCGCGCTCCGCCTGCTGCGGGGCGGCGAGCCCGCCCCGCAGCAGCTCTCCGGGGCCGTGGAGAACCTCTCCCGGGCGGTGGGAGCCCTGGCCGAGTACCTCGAGGAGGCCGGGCGCCCCGCTGAGGAGACCCGCCGGCTCGCGCTCGGGGCCGCGGGGGACGCCACCGCGCTCTCGAAGAGAGAAACGATCTGGCGATCGCCGCGCTGGTGGCCCAGATACGCTCGACAGCGGTGGACATCTTGAGGGGGACCGGCATGGACTATCAGGAGGCGCTGGCCGCTGTCGAGGAGACGGTTGCCGGCTCGCCCCAGGAGCCCGCCGACGCCCCAGGCAGATCCCACCCTTCGCAGGAGCACCAATAGGGGAGCGACGCCTCGGAACCGACCCGGTAGACGCGAAGGGTTTGTATCGGGGATAATCGGGGCATGGAAGAGTGGTCTCGCGTGCTGGAGCGCGCCGTCGAATCGACGAGAAACGGCGTCCTCATCACGGATCCGAAGCTGCCGGACAACCCGATCGTCTACGCGAACCCCGCCTTTCAGCGCATAACCGGCTACTCCGCCCGGGAGGTATTGGGGCGAAACTGCCGCTTCTTGCAGCGCGACGACAGGGATCAACCCGCTCTCGAGGAGGTGCGGGCGGCGATCCGGGAGGGGCGGGAGTGCCGGGTCGTCGTGCGCAACTACCGCAAGGACGGCGCCCTGTTCTGGCAGGAGCTGAGCATCTCCCCGGTGCGCGACGACCGAGGGACCATCACCCATTTCGTGGGGATCCAGGACGACGTCACCGAGCGCAAGCTGGCGGAGGAGCGGCTGGTCCACCAGGCCTTCCACGATTCGCTGACGGAACTCCCCAACCGCGTCCTGTTTATGGACCGTCTGCGAGAGGCCCACTCCCGCGCGACGCGCGAGGAGGGCAGGACCATAGCGGTTCTGTTCTTGAGCTTGGACGACTTCAAGAGCGTGAACGAAGCGCTCGGTCATCCGGCGGGCGACCGGGCGCTAGCCGCGGTGGCCGAGAGGGTAGAGGAGTGCCTGCGTGAAGAAGACACCGTCGCCCGTCTGGGTGGGGCCGAGTTCGTGGTCCTGCTCGATGGCATCGGCGGGGCCCAGGAAGCTACCCGAACTGCCGAAAAGATCTTGGAAGCACTGCGGACACCTTTGGCTTTGGGAGAGCACGAGCGCTCGTTCACGGCGAGCATCGGCATCGCGCTGAGCACCGCCGCCGCCGGG
>JADDPU010000094.1 GCA_016781725.1 Rubrobacter sp.
GCCGGTAGATCTCTGGAGCGCGGCGGCCCGTCAGGGGCGGCGAAAGATGCGCTCCCTAGACGGCCTCGCTTGGAGGGGCGATCGGTATTTTGGAGGGACCAGTCCTCGGTTTTCGTGTGTGGCTGCCCTTCGTGGGCTGTTCGGGAGAGAGCCAGGGACGGGGTAGCCTCCGATCGAAGCGCCCGGAGCGGGCAGCCCGCTCGGCGGTCGGGATCTCGCAACACGCACCGGTAGGGCGGGTGCGCCGTCGTCGGCGCGCCGGTAGAATGATGGTAATGGCGACGGCTCGAACACGCGGGGGACGGACGCCGGAGAACCCGGCGCTGGCAGCGCTCAGGTGGCTCTTGGCTGCCGTCATCTCGCTCCTCTTCATCGCAGTGGGGCTGGCGCTGGCGTTCTGCGGCGTCATTTTCGCCGTCGTCGGGGCGCAGCAGGCGTTGGGGACTGACGGCTACGCCAACGTGATAGCGGGGGCGCTGGTCTCGGTGTTGGGATTGGCCGGGGTCGGGGCGGCGGGCGCGCTCGTCTTGTGGCTGCGTCCGCGCGCCGTGCGAAAGCTCTTCGGCCCGAAACCGCCCTCGCTCGGTGGCGGCTCCGGGGGTTACTACGGTGGCTTCTTCGGAGGCGACGGCGGTGGGGGTAGCTGCGGTGGAGACGGCGGAGGCGGGGGAAACTGCTAGTAACCTTCGAACTGCGGCATCCGCGGCAGGGCCGTTTGCCAGAGGAGGTCCACCTCCGCGGCGGTGAGCCCGTAAGCCTCGTTGACGAGGTCTGCCCTCGCAGGGGGAAGGCACGGGGCCACGCCGGTCGGGGAGGCGCGAGATGCGCTCCCTAGACGGCCTCGTCGCCTTGGTGGACGGTGGAGTATACGTTGACGGGTAGACCTTCGACCTCGAGACGGCTCAGGTCTACCAGCTTGCTCGCTTCTGTGTCTATGTCTATGGCCGTGACCTCGCCCTCGGGCGTGTAATGCAGCACGACGCCGGGTGCGACCTCCGCACCCTCGGCCTCGACGCCCGGCTTCAGCTTGATGAACAAGCTATCCGTATCAGGGTGATAACTAACCTTCACGCTCTTTCCTCCTCTGCTGGCGGGTGAAGGCGGAATCGAAGAAGGCGTTGTGCAGCGCCCGACGATCGCCCGTAACGACGACTCGCAAATACAGGCCGCTCCCTTCCGGACGTCCCCAGAACGCGAACCGTCCATTTGGCTGCCTGACGACGTGTTCGGCCGACTCTACTACGTGCTCGCACATCTCCCGGGTGATACCGGGCCTGTCCGGGTTCTCTAGGACGTTTTGCCTGAAGTAGTCCGTTACCTCCATGCCCTTACGAAGCTACTCTACCACTCTCAGAACCGGGGCATTCGGGGCGGGGCGGTCTGCCAGAGGAGATCCACCTCCTCGGGCGTGAGGCCGTAAGCCTCGTTGACGAGGTCTGAGAGGCGGCGCTCCAGCCTCGCGGCCTCGACCCGGGCCTCGCGGACGGGCGTGGCCTGCTCCTCGTAGCCGAACCTCAAGTCCCTCAGCGCGCCTGGGGTGAGGCGACCCTCGCCCTTCGGACGGCGTTTGCGGACCTCCTCGACGAAGGCGTCTACGTCGAGGGCGGCGAAGTCTTCGAGCTTCTGCCCCGGCTTCTCCAAGCCGAACTCGACCCGCAGCCAGTCCAGGGTGTCGCGTCGGGTCTCCTGATCCGTGCGGGTCAAAGAGATCAACCGCCCTACTGCCCCCTCCGCCTCTTCCCGCACCTCGTCCATGGGTTGGGCGATGGGCAACGTTTCGGTAAACGAGTATATGAGTCGTAGGGCTTCATCCTTGCCATGCGTGGCATTGCGCCACATGTATGCCCAGAGCAGCGGCGAGTTCACTGCAGCCAACAGCCACGTGTTGTCCGTAGTCCACATGTAGGCTGTATTAAGCAGGTAGGTCGGTGAATCGACAAAAGCGAACTGCGGTCGCCACGTTATGTCCGTGTGAATGATCTTTGGTTCCTCGAACAACTCGAAATAGTCGATTGTGTCCTGAATCTCGTACCATTCATAAGGTCCGGGCTTCCGGCCGGACCACCTTCCGCCGCTCCAGTTTCTCGGCTTTGGTTCGAGGCGTTCGCGGAACTGTGCGAGGTGGCGCTTGATGGCGGGGTAGGCGTCGATGTCTATGCCCCGGCGGGCGAAGATCATCCACAGCCCCCGCCACTCGGGCGACCAGCGCTTTATGTCCTGGCCGCGCAGGTAGGGCTTTATGACCTCCGCCGAGCGCGGGTCCTCGCGTACCAGACGCTCCTTGGTCTGCGTGTCTATGAGGAACGCCTCGTTCAGGCCGGTCAGGACGCCGCGATACGGCTTGACGCCGGCGTATTCGGTAAGGGGGACGCCGTTCTCGCGGACCTTCTCCATCAGGTCGTCCACGGCTGAGGTTTCGAGGCTCCAGGCGGCGCGGCCGAAGCGTTTTTTCGGAACGCGGTGGGCGTGGGCGGCGACGTAGGGGGCGATCTCTGAGGAGCCGAGGGCTTCGCGGGGGAACTCGACGACCCGGACCTCGCCGTCCCCGTCGCCCTCTCCGGGTTTCGGCTTGTGCAGGACGACGATGCAGGGGAAGACGTCGGCGTCGGGGAAGATCGGGGCGTGCCCGAAGTCCACGATCTCCTCCAGCGCCCCCTCCGCGGCGAAATAGCCCCGCAAGGGCTCGCCGTAGCCGGCCCGCAGCCACTTGTTGGTGACGATGTAGGACATGCGCCCGCCGCGCCGGAGCTGCCTCAGCCCCTGCTGGTAGAAGTACACGTACAGGTCCGCGACGCCGTGGTAGGTCTCCGGGTAGGCTGCAGCGAGGTACGGCTTGAGGTCGCCCAGCGCCTCCTGGCGAACGTAGGGCGGGTTGCCGACGACGGCGTCGAAGCCCGCGTCGTCCCCGAGGGGACGACCCTGACGGTCGAAGAAGATGTCTGGGAACTCCAGCTCCCAGTGGAAGAAGCGGCGCTCACGGGCTAGCCGTTCGGCGGCGTCGAGCCAGGCCTCGAATTGCGGCGGCGCCGTGAGGGCTCCCTTGGTGGCGTAGTCGACGAGGGGCCTCCAGAGCGAGCGGTCGACCTCGACGCCGAAGTGGGTGGCTGTGGCGAGGTCGGCGAGGCGGGCGTAGCGGCGGGTCAGGTCCTCCCGCAGCCTGGCGTAGAGGCGTTCCTGTTCTCTCACGTCCTCGACGGTGTCGGCGGGGGAGTCTTCGATCAGCCAGATCGACCCCACCGCCGTGCTCATGCTGCGCCGGAAGGCGTCGTCCTCGAGCATCGAGAGCTGGCCTTCTCCGTCGCCACGCCTCTTCTTGCGCCTCTTCGCGGCGGCGAGCTGAAGATCCAAGATGCGGGCGCCGACGAGCGAGTTGCCGGCCCGCAGGTGGTGGTCGAGAAAAGAGAGCGGGCGGTCCTTTGCGACGGTGGCGAGCCAGAGCGAGAGCTTGGCGAGGTCCACCGCGAGAGGGTTCGCGTCCACCCCGTAGACGCAAGACTGGGCCACCCGCCGCTTCCAGTGCGCCAGCTCCGTCTCCTCGTCTGCCTCAGTATCCAAATAGTCCGGCGTCACGCCCAGCTCGACCAGGAAACGGGCGACGTATTCCGTAGCCTCCACGAGGAAGTGGCCGCTGCCCATCGAGGGATCGAGGACGTTCACCGCGAGGACCGCCCGGACTTTCTCGTCGTCGGTCTTGGCACCGTCTACGGCCTCGCGCAGCAGGGGCCCTACGGTGGTCTCGACTATGTGTTTGACGACGAAATCAGGGGTGTAGTAGCTGCCGGTGGCGCGGCGCTCGCCGCGGTCGTTGAGCAGGGCGACGGTCCAACCGTCCTCCTCCTCGGGGAGGGCTTCGAGGTGGTATTCGAGGAGGCCCTCATAGATCGTGCCGAGGTGCCGCTCGGTGAGGTCGCGGTAGTCCACGAACTGTCCGCCGACCCGCGCTAGTCCGTCGATGGCCCGCTGCAGGTGCCCGTCGCCGACGGCGTGACGTTCGAGGAAGGGGTGGCGCTCCGGGTCGAAGAGGCCGCCGTCGAAGGTCGCGACCTTCAGGGGCGGGCTGCCTTCCGCGATGATCGAGAACAGCTCTGTGAGGCGCGGCCAGAGGGTCGCGCTCGTAGGCAGGAGCGGGCGCCCGCGGACGAGGCTCCGCTCGACGTCGTGCTTTATGGCGTGGAGGCTGTAGGAGTGGCGGTACATCCCGCC
>JADDPU010000424.1:0-1521 GCA_016781725.1 Rubrobacter sp.
CAGATTCTTAAAGCACACGCTTTAATCTCCTATCTATTCCCGATCCAATACCCGGCCCACACCCTCCAGGTGCCGGTCGGTCCCCCGCAAATCGTCCCGCAGCGCGCGCAGCGCCCCGTTTATGGTGCTCAGGTGCTCGGGTAATGGCCGAGCATGCTCTTGCGTGGCCTGCAGGCCACCGACGAGATTCGCCAGGTGCCGGTTCGCCCGCCACAGGTACAACGCTATCCCCAACAGGTAGACCACCAGCACCAGTACCACCAGCGCGACCGCCACGAGCGTCAGGATCGTCAGGATGCTCAATTAAGCCCTCCCATCCGCCTGGGACGCCAACGCTCCCTCGATCGTGCCGGTATGCTCCTCGATGGACCGCGCCGTCTCGAGTATCCCCGTCGCCGTCGTGATCGTCCCCTCAAGGGCCGCGATGTTCTCCGTATTTGCGGCTATCCCAACGCCTCCCTCGAGCGCCAGCGCCGCGTAGCGCTCTATCTGGCGCGCGGCCATGAGGGCGCGGTGCAAGAGGTAGACGGCCAGGGGCAGGACGACCACCACCGCGACGATGAGGGTAGCCCACCAGATCACGTACACAGCCGTAGGTATCTCTACCACTACCTACCCCCTCTCCTGCCGCCCGACGGCCTCGATGGTCCCTACCAGATGACCGTCTATGCTCCGCAGTCCCTCCGCCGCTCGAGAGAGACCCTCGTTGAGCCGGGTCACCTCCGGGCCCAAATGGTCCGTCTGCCGCTCTATGGCCCTGACGCCGAAGCCTATCTTGGAGAGGTAGCTCGACCGGAAGCTATATTCACTCGGCGTCTCCCCCCCGATGCTATCGAGGACCTCTATTATCTTGACCAGGTAGAAGACCAGGGCCCCGAAGAGCACCACCACCGCGAGCGCCGAGAGCACCGCCAAGAGTACGATCACCTAGAGCCCCCTTGTCCTCGAGCGTGCTCCTCGATCTGGGCCGTGGCCTCGTCGATGCCCGAAACCCTCTCCAGTATGCCGCCCACTATCTGGTTCGTCCTGTGTAGAAGAGGAATATGGACGGTGTTATTCGCTATCCTCTGTCCCACGATCCAGATATCCGCGGCTGCTCCCTCTATCTGCCGGGCGGTGCGCACGATGAGGGTCAGGAGCACCGCCACGACCACGATCACGACGACCCCGATCCCCAAGGAGATCCACCAGACCGTGTAGGCCGCCCCTTCGTTAACCAACGCAAGCATAACCCTCTAACCTCCCCCGCCTCTAGGCGCCCTCTACCCGCCAAGGGTACTGGCGATACGTCCCCCGCGCTCCTCGATGCTCTCCGCGGTCGCGAGGATCTCCTCGGCCGTCCGGTTGGTCTCGTCCAGCTCCCAGATGACCTGTGTCTCCTCCGCTATCGCCCTCGCCGCTTCGAGCGCCTGCCGGGCGTTGCCCAGGATACGCCGGGCCACTAGCACGATGGCCATGAGCAGGGCCGCGGCGAGGAGCACCACGACCCCCGCCACCGCCAGGCTCCAGTACCAGATCGTG
>JADDPU010000424.1:1555-4242 GCA_016781725.1 Rubrobacter sp.
CCAGGTCTCGTCCACGTCCTCGCGAGCCCGCCCCTCGCTCTCGGCCGTGCCGCCGACGTCGTGGGGAGCCTCCATGTTCCGGGCCCGCGGCGGCATGTCCGCGTGATACCTCCTCGAGTCGTCCCGCCCCGGCTTCTTCTTGTCGCCGGAGAACTGCAGCTTCTCGTAGAAGAACTTGACAGTCTTCTTCAGGGGGCCGGGGTTCTCCGGCTTGCCCCACCCTGAAGGTACCTCTCCGCCGTAGAGCTCGTCCCAGTGGCGCTCCCGGTTGGCGTTGTGGTTGCTCAGGGCCCGAAGACGCCGGATCCCGAACCCCACGGTACGCGAGGCGGTGCTGGAGACGGCGGAGCCCGGCGGGGCCTCGTAGAACGGGGCGAACTTGTCCGGGAAGCCCGGCATGGTGCATCCGATGCACGGCCCGCCGGCCGCCATGCAGCCACCCATGTGGGACTGGAACCCCCGGGAGACGATGTTGCAGTTCACCACAGGCCCCCAGCAGCCCACCTCGACCAGGCACTCCCTGTCGCCGTACTCCTTGGCGAAGACCCCCTCCTCGTAGTAACCGGCCCGCGTGCAGCCGCGGTGGACCGTCTCGGCGAAGAGCCAGGCCGGACGGCCCAGCTCGTCGAACTCCGGCAGCGGCCCTATGCCCTGCAAGAACATCAGGATCGCCGCCACCGTCTCCGTGAAGTTATCCCCTATAGGGGGGCAACCGGGGACGTTGATGACCGGCAGCCCGAACGCGCTGCGGTAGTCCTTGCCCAGGAAATCCATCAGGCCCATCGACCCGGTGGGGTTGCCCGCCGCCGCCGGGATGTTGCCCCAGGTCGCGCAGGTGCCGATCGCGATTACCGCAGCCGCCCCCGACGCCATCTGCGCCATCCGGTCGGCGGTCGGCATGGGGCTCCCCGCCTCCCCCTTCTCTCCCCCTATGGAAGAGAGGCCCATGGCCGAGAAGTAGCCGCCGGTCTCGGCCGCGATGCGCTCGTCCGCGATGGAGCCCTCGTAGACGCACACGTACGGGGCGTCCAGCTCGCCTCTGGCCGCCAGCTCGTAGGCGTGGGTGAAGTCCTCCCCCACCTCCATCGAGAGCACCGGGTGGTGCAGGATGACCTTAGGGAGCCCGGGGATGGTCCCGTTCATCAGGTCCTCCACCGCTGGGTTGGTGGCCCCGGTCGCGGCGATACTGCACCCGTCGCAGCTCATCCCCGCCAGCCAGAAGGCGTGCACCACCTTGACCGGCCCCTCCGGGGCCCTGTTCCTCTCGGCCTTAGGCTCCCGGAGCCGCTCCGACGCATCATCCACGATGCCCGGAGTACGCGGTGCTTGAATCGTCATGGCCGATCTCCTCTCCCGTTGCCCCCGGCCCCCGTCATCTCCCGCTCCAACAGGTCGGCTATCCTCTCGATAGAAGCCACCGCCGGCGCGGCGGGATCGTAGTCCAAGAGCGCCCGGCCCTCTCTATCTGCCTCCTGTATCGCCTCGTCCCACCGGACTATTCCGCCGACCTCTACGCCGCGCTCCGCGCAGTAGGAGCGGATTATCTCCTCGTCCCGCCCGCTCCGCACCTTGTTCGCGACCGCCCAGACGTGCTCGATCCCGAGCTCCCGCGCGAGCGGCGCGATCCTACCCACGGTCTCCAGGGACCGGAAGTAGGGCTCGGTCACTATCAGCATGCCCTCGACGTGCCGGACGGTGCCCCGGCTCATGTGCTCTATGGAGGCCTCCATGTCCGTGATGGTTACCTCTTCCCCGGCGGTACCCGTTGCCAGCTCACCGAGCAGGCCGCGCACCCTCGCGTGCGCCCCGCACAGTCACCCGGCGCCGGCGTGGTCCACCCCCGTCATGACCATCAGGCTTACCCCGTCAGGGGCCTCCGTCGCGTACTCGGCGGTGATCTGCTCGACGGGACGGGTCAACACCAGGCTCCGGCGCTCCCCCTCCTCCTTGACCTCCATGATCTCCTTCGGGACCCTCACCATGTTCTCCAGCCGGTCCCGGCTCATCCCGAGCGCTACCCCGAGGTTGGGGTTGGGGTCCCCGTCTACCGCCGTTACCCTGTGACCCCGCCGCGCCAGAAGCCGCGACAGCGTCGCCGAGATGGTCGTCTTGCCAGAGCCGCCCTTGCCCGCAACCGCTACCTTCATGGTCTCCCTTCATAACCCCTACTACAGGACCCCACCGGATACCGGCTTGCAACACCCGCACCCGCACTTTCCGCTCTCCTCGACTCTCCTTACGGAACGGCCGTTCTCCCGGACTACCCGGAGATCCGGCGGCTCCACACCCTCGGTGGCCGCCGCCACGCACCCGCAGAACTCGCCCTCCCCCCGCTCCCCGCAGCGGCACGCGCCCCTAGACTCGGCCTCGGCCGCCCGGTCCCGGTACTCCAGCAGGCTCTCCCTGAAGGCGCGCAGCTCTTCGATCTTGCGCTCGGTCGCCTCCAGGCTGCGCTCCAGAAGATCGTCCAACCTCTGGAACACCCCGTTGGGGATGCCGTCCTCGGCGGTCTCGACGAGGCCCCGGATCTCCTCCAGCGAAAGCCCCATCAACTTGGCGCGCCGGATGAACTCGATCTGCTCCAGCTCCCGCCAGCTATACAGCCGGTACCCGGACTCCGTGCGCTTCGCGGGTGATAGCAGACCTATCCCCTCGTAATAGCGGAGCGTCTTGGCCGGCACGCCCAC
>JADDPU010000410.1 GCA_016781725.1 Rubrobacter sp.
CGATCTGGCGATCCCCTGGCATGACCGCGTCCTCGAACTCGCCAGCCTCGGCCCCTGTCTCTATTACCTCGCGGAAGGTAGCCACGTCCCCGACGCTGTACACCTTCGCGCCCATGGCGGCGGGCACCTCGCTCTCCAGGGTGAGGCCGACCCAGCGCCTATCCAGGCCCGCGTTCTGCACCCGAAGGAGGGCGTCTCTTCCTACGAAGTCGCGCTTCTCCAGGCGGACCCAGCGCGCCAGCCCGACGTGGAACGGGGTGTCGTCCTCGCTTATGTCCGGCCCGTAGAGGGGCAGGCTCTTCTCGATGCGCAAGGACTGCATCGCCTCTACCCCGTAGGGCCTGAGGTCGAACTCGCGGCCCCTCTCGAGCAGGTACTCCCAGAGGACCCCTGCCTGATCCGCCGGGGTATAGAGCTCGTAGCCGAGCTCCCCGGTGTACCCGGAGCGGGAGATGATGAGCTCCACCTCGCCTACGCGGCACTGCGCGAAGCGGAAGAAGCGCAAAGCGTCGAGGTCGACGCCCTCGACTACGGTCTTGAGGAACCTCCTCGAGCGCGGTCCCTGCACTACCGGCAGGGCGACGGCGGCCGTCACGTCGGTGACGTAGGCGCTCGCGCCCTCGGCGTGGTCGCGGATCCAACGGTAGGTCTTGAGGCGCGGCCCGGAGCTGGTGACGATCATGAAGTGCTCGTCGTCGAACTTGTAGGCCGTCACGTCGTCCACGATGCCGCCCCGCTCGTTGCACATCGTCGAGTAACGTAGCTGGCCCGGCTCCATGTCCTGGACCTCGTTTACGAGCAGGCGCCTTACGAGCCTCTCGGCCCCCGGCCCCTTTATGTCCACCTCGCCCATCGTGGAGAGGTCCTGCATGCCGACGTTGCGGCGCACGTTCAGGTGCTCTTCTACCGGCGAGGTATACGAGGTCGGGAACATGAAGTCCCCACCCCCCTTGACGACGTTCCTCGCCGACCGGAAGTGGAAGTCGTACAGCGG
>JADDPU010000575.1:0-1526 GCA_016781725.1 Rubrobacter sp.
CTTCGCGGCGGCTGCCGCCGTGGCGGCGGTCTGCTCGTTGTTGCTGAGGGAGGAGCCGGTCAGGACCTCCGAGGCACCGGCCGGGGCGCGCAGGCCCCGCCCCGTCGAGGGCACGTAGCAGAAGGCCCCGAACACAGAGAGTGGAGGGCGCTTCTTTGACCAAAGGGGGCGCCCTCCGCCCGCCCTCCGGGCCCTCGAACCGAGCAATCCCGATCCCTTTCGGGTACATTGGGCGACTATATGCTTGTTGAACCTTGCGTGATGTCTTTGGGCTCGATCGCTACGAGCGGGTGCGGTGTGAAGCTTCTGCGACCTGTAGGACGCCGCCCAGGCGATTGCCAGGCTTAAGGGGGAAGGAGGGCATGAACGAGACCTGGAATGCGCGGCTCGCCGAGGACCTCTCTGGTCTGCTTGAGACCCCGGTGAAGGTCGAGCGCGCGGTGCTTCTCCCCGGGGGCGCCTCCAAGGAGGCCTGGACGGTCGACGTCGAGACCCCGGAGGGGGGGCTTGGCTTGATCGTCCGCCGGGCCGGGGGCGGCGTCATCTACTCCGACACGCTCTCGCTCCGGCATGAGTGTGAGGTTTTGCAGGCGGCGCACGAGTCGGGGGTCAGGACGCCAAGGTCCTACGGTTACCTGGAGGACCTCGCGGGGCGCGAAGCGTTCGTGATGGAGCGGCTCGAGGGGGAGAGCGTCGGGCGTCGGCTGGTCCGGAGGCCCGAGTTCGCCCGAGCCCGCGAGGATCTCCCCCGGCAGCTGGCGGAGGAGCTTGGCAAGATCCACGCCATCCCGCCCGAGCGCCTTCCTTTCCTCCCCGGCGCCAGGAAGGGATCGGGCGCGGAGTACGCCCTGGAAAGCCTAGGGAGGGAGCTCGACTCTCTGGAGGAGCCTCACCCGGCGATCGAGCTCGGCCTCCTCTGGCTGCGGGAGAACACCCCCCAGAGCCAGGGGATCGTCGCGAGCCACGGCGACTTCCGTTTGGGCAATTTCATGGTGGACGAGGATGAGGGTCTGGTTGGGGTGCTCGATTGGGAGTTCGCCCACTTAGGCGACCCGGCCGAGGATCTGGCCTGGCCCCTGGTGCGGGCTTGGAGGTTCGGGACAGACAACCTCAGGCTCGGGGGCATCGGGGAGGTGGAGCCTTACCTCGAGCGCTACAATGTCCTCACCGGGCGCGAGATCGGCATGGATCACCTGTTCTACTGGGAGGTGGCAGGCAACGTGAGGTGGGCTATCGGCGCGCTCAACCAGGCAAGGCGGCACCTCTCAGGGCAGGAGCGCAGCGTCGAGCTCGCCATCCTGGGGCGCCTGGCCGCGGAGGTAGAGTACGAGGTGCTCGAGTTGATCGAGAGAGGCGGCTGATGCAGGACCGGCCCACCGCCGGCGAGCTCGTCGAGGCGGTCAGGGAGTTCCTCGAGGCTGAGATCCTCCCCGACCTCAGCGACCCGCGGGCCAGGTTCCGTACGCTGGTGGCTATGAACGCCCTCGGCATCCTCGAGCGCGAGATGACCCACGAAGAAGCCCTCC
>JADDPU010000575.1:1662-4229 GCA_016781725.1 Rubrobacter sp.
ACCCACGAAGAAGCCCTCCTCCAGGCCGAGCTCGCGCGCCTGGCGTCCCTCCTGCCCGGCGAGGACCCGACCTCGCCGGGCTCGCTGGGGGAGCTAAAGGGTAGGGTGGCCGATCTCAACCGGACCCTCGCACGCGCCATCCGCGACGGGCAGGTCCCCGAGGGCGCTCTACGGGCGCTCAAGCAGACCGGCGCGGAGAAGCTCGAGGTTGCGAGCCCCAGGTATCTGGAGCGCAACGCCCGGTAGGTTCAGGGACGCGAAAGGAGGACCAGAGGTGACACACGAGGGGAGGCCCAGGGCAAACCCTGACCCGGCGGAGCTGTGGAGGCAGTGGTACGACGCGACCTTCGGGGCGTGGTCTGAGACGCTGAGCGATGGGGAAGCCTACCTCGACCCCTTGGGCCTCTACCGGCAGTGGTCCAGCGGCCTGCAGGAGGGGGTCCGGAGGCCTCAAGAAGGCACGCCCTTCGCCGGAGAGTTCTGGGAGCAGTGGTTCGCGGCGACCACCGATCTGTGGCGCAGGTACACTGAGTACGCGTCGCTCCTGTTGGGGTTCTCGCCGCAATGGGCCGAGATGACCCAAGAGGTCACTAGGCAGATGTTCGAGGGGGGAAGGCTTCCGGCCGACCCGCTTGACTTCTACACGAGGCTGTACAACGCCACCAACGGCCCGCTGTCGAAGATGATCCGGGAGCTCCTGCAGAACGAGACGTTCCTCGCCGACTCGCGCCGCCTCATGGAAAACTACTCGACCCTCGAGACCGTCCTGCAGGGCGCCTCCGAGCGGTACCTGGGCGACAACCTCAGGCTCTCCACCCGCTCGGACAACACCAGGCTGGCCCGGCTGGTCGTGGGCCTCGAGGGCAAGCTGGACCGGCTCGAAGAGGCTTTCGAGGACTTCGAGGACGGCCACGCAAGACCTGCCACCGCCGAGACCGTAGGCGCCCTGGAGGGGCGCATCGAGGGGCTGGAGCAGATGCTCGAGGAGAGCCGCTCCGACCTCGCCCGGGTCGAGGAGAAGCTGGACAGGCTCCTCCAAACCCTCGATACCGCCGCCAGCGACGGCCAGAAAGGGGAAGGATAGATGGTCGAGAGAACCGCCGCCGCCGCCGCCGCGGACGGCGAGAACCTTTTCGACAAGTACGCCAGGGGGGTCAGGATCCTCGCCGAAGGGGCGAAGGCCAACACCGGCCAGACGCCAAAAGAGGTCATCTGGTCAAGGAACAAGGCCAAGCTCTACCACTACGAGCCAGGTCGGGAGAAGAAGCATCGGGTCCCGATCCTGTTCATCTACGCGCTCCTCAACCGGGCTTACTGCCTGGACCTGATGCCTGGCAACAGCTTTATCGAGTTTCTGGTAAACGAGGGCTTCGACGTCTACCTGCTCGACTGGGGCATCCCGGGCCCCGAAGACGACGATATGTCCTTCGAGGATCTCGTCCTCGACTACATGCCGCGGGCCGTGAAGAAGGTCTTGAGGACTTCAGGCCAGGAGGAGCTTACCCTCTTCGGTTACTGCCAGGGCGGTTGTAAGGCCCTCATGTACGCCTCGCTGTTCCCGAAAGGGTTACGGAACCTGATCCTGCTCGCCACCCCGGTAGACTGCTCCCCGGAGCACACCAAGCTCTACGGGCTTTGGTTCGACGAGAAAAACCACGACCCCGACGTTATCGTGAACAGCTACGGTTCCTTGCCCGCGGACTTCGCCTACGCGGGGACCGCCATGCTCAACCCCGTCACCAACTACGTAGGCTCCTACATGATGATGTGGGACCTGATCCTCAACGACAAGCCTATGAACTCCTGGATGGCGATGAACAAGTGGGCCAACGACCCGATACCGATGCCGGGGGCGGCCTACAAGCAGTGGGTCGAGGACTTCTACCAGCACAACCGGCTCGTCAAAGGGGAGATACGGCTGCGCGGACGCCGCGTGGACCTGGCGAACATCAAGGTCCCCCTCCTGAACATCGCCGGCAAGAAGGACCACCTCGTCTTCCTGCCACAGACCGAGGCGGCGATGCACCTCGTGGGCAGCGAGGACAAGGAGTTCCTAGTCCTCGACGCCGGCCACGTGGGCCTCTTGACGGGGCGCGGCGCCAGGAAGGGCCTTTGGCCCAAGGTCAGAGACTGGTTGGAGCCCCGCTCAGGGTAGCGGTGGAAGGACGCTAGGTAAGTAGAGACCAGGGGGAAAGGATAACCATGGCCGAAGGACAAGGGGAGAAGACCTACCGGACGGAGCTCACGCCGGTGAGCTTCTTGAGGCGTAGCGCGTACGTGTTCCCGGAGAAGGTCGCGGTCGTGCACGGCGAGCGGCGCTACACCTACCGCGAGCTCGAGGAGCGGGTGAACCGTCTGGCCTCGAGGCTTCGCGACGCGGGCCTGCAGAAGGAGGACAGGGTCGCGTTTCTCGCGCCGAACATCCCGCCGCTTCTGGAGGCGCACTACGCGGTGCCGGCGGCGGGCTGCGTGCTGGTGCCCATAAACACGCGCCTGAACTCCGAGGAGGTCGGCTACATTCTCGAGCACTCAGAGGCGAAGGTGCTCTTCGTGGACAGAGAGCTCGA
>JADDPU010000337.1 GCA_016781725.1 Rubrobacter sp.
CGACAAGCTCGGCGGCAAACTTGCGGCCGATTACCTAAACAGGTGTCAGAACGGGTCTGTCTTCGGGCGGGCCGAGATCGACGGGGAAGACGCAACGAGCACGTTCAGCACCACCGGCGTCAAGAGCAATACGGACTTTATCTGCAACGCTCCGAGCGAGAACGTGCTGGTCCGGAGGGACTTTACCGGCCATTACAAGGTAGTCTTCGGAGACGTCGAGCACTCCGGGAAGATAGGAGACCTTTTCTCCGGGCCCGGACCGGAGCCCAAACCCATGGTCACCTCGCGCGAGAACGACAAGATCGTGAGCGCCACCGGTCCCTTCCAGTGCGCCGCCTCGCCGCCGCCCACCGTCACCTGCTACATCGTGGAGGTTAGGGACTTCGCCGGACCGCTGGTCGACGGCGACTTCACCATAGCTATCCTGTGAGAGCGTAGGGCCTTGAAGGGCCTACCGGAGCGTGGTCCTGCCGCGCTGCTGTGGCCCTTCCTCGTCCTCGTTCGCCGAGCGTCGGAGAGAAGGTTCTCTGCGGAGTGCGTGGGCGAGATGGCCTCGCTCGTTCGCTACACGTTCGGTCCGGTAGGGGGTTGATCCTCCCCCTGGAGCAACCCCCTACCGGTTCGGTGTCTGGGGAACTTCGGTCACTTTCGGCGGGCGAGGTAGAGGGTGGTCAGGTAGCCTTTGACTATGCGCCCGCCGTACTCGCTGTCGATAAGGCCGGCTATGCCGCGGAAGAGGCGTCTTCTGGTGGCCTCGTCCAGGCTCCTGTGCCCCGAATACGTGCTCAGGACGCGCAGGTAGCCCTCGGCGTCGTACGCCTCGTCCCACCGGTAACCGCGGGTTATGACCCCTTCGAATACGCCGGAGCCCTCGATCTCGCCGGTTCTGTCCGGGACCTCTTCGGGCCGGGGAAGCCCTTTTCGGTCTTCGGGCTTGACGATCTCCGGCGCCTCGCGCTCGTAGATCCTCTGGACGTCCTCGAAGAAGCCCCCGCTCGCGTCGCTATGGACGTGCTCGTTCCAGAACAGGGCGATGGCCCCACCTGGTCTTAGCGA
>JADDPU010000032.1 GCA_016781725.1 Rubrobacter sp.
TAAGGGCTTGCGTGCCTCGGTCCTCTCGTGTTTGCTGAACCCTTCGGTGCCGACGGTCTCGCCCGTGATGATCTGCGACCACTCTTTTTCGTCCCAGGCCCAGTACGCTTCTTGCCGACACTTCATGTCCCGCAGCAGGACCTTCCTGGCGAGCCGGCGGGCGTACTCTCCTGCGCCGACGACCTCGAAGGCTTCGTAGATGGGCTCAAGCAGGCGGTGCAGCTTCGGGAGTGCGCGGTGAAGGTAGCCCCTGCTGCCCGAGCTGAGGTCCCTGGCCACGGTCTCCAGCGCCTCCCGCTCGGTGCCTCTGAGTCCGGGGGCGCGATCATAGCGGGAGAGGTCGAGAGGCCACCTCCAGGCACCTTCGTGTGGCGATTCGCCCGTGGCAGGGCCCATGGCAGGAAGCACGCTCATGGCACGCTCCCTTCCGAGGTGGAGTCCTCCGCGATGGACTTCGCCCTCCACTCGTGGATCTGGGCCATGCTCCGCTCCAGCTTCCTCGCCAGGTCCCGCCCGGAGAGGTGTATGTATTGCAGGGTCGTCTCGGTGCTTTTGTGTCCGGCGAAGCGCGCGATCTCGTGTATGTCCCATCCCGCCCTCGCCAGGTCGGTCAGGCACAGGTGCCTCAAGGTGTGGGTCGAGAAACGCGTAACCCCGGAGCGCAAGACGACCTTCCTCACAACCTTCGACCACGTCCAGATACTCACCGGCTCGGCCCGGTTGCGCCGCGACTCCGAGAGGAACAAGGGTCCCGGCGACCGGCTCAGCTCGCGCCTCCTGGCGAGGTAGGCCCCGTAGAGTTCTGCGGTGGGCTCCGAGTAGGGGACCACACGTTCGCTCCTGCCCTTGGTACTCTCCGCCCTGATTCGCACGGTGCGGTGGGCCGGGTCGAGGTCGTCGGTCCTCAAGTAGCACAGCTCCTCGCGCCTGAGGGCGCAGTCGTAGGCGAAGGCCAGCATGAGCCGGTTGCGCACACGCTCCTCGTGCATTGCTTCGAGCACTGCTTCCCACTGCTCGTCCGAAGGAATCCACGGCAGTTTGCGGTACCGGGG
>JADDPU010000374.1 GCA_016781725.1 Rubrobacter sp.
CCGATCTAGCAGCGTCTTCCGAAGCGTCGCGTGCCTCGACTATCTTCTTCTCCAGCGTCTTGCGGAGTGTGGGGTCTAGCGCGGGCAAATCTTCCTCCTTGCAGGCACTACGGTCCAGTTCCGTCCCGGCAAACCCGGAGATGACACCGGAAGCGGTGGGTGCGTTTGTTGCTCGGCGAGCATCTTGACCGTTTCTTCGGCGAGGTGATCCGCGTGACAGCGCCATGAGGGGCCATTCGGGGTCCAGCGCTGTTGTCCGTCCGCAACGCCGGTGCTAACATCGTGGTTGTTACTGGAGTAATAACGAACGAGAAAGGAGCTTCATGGCCAGGAGCACCAGGGTCTTTAGCATATCGGTGCCGGAGAGGCTGGCGGAGGAGCTTGAACGGATGGCGGACGAGGAAGGTGTCTCCAGGAGCGAGCTCGTGCGTCTCATGGCCCGGGCCTACCGGCGTGAGAGGTCCGAGGAGGAGTTTCTGAGACTCCAGCGGGAGCTTGGCAGGAAGGCTCGCGCCCTCGGCGTCGGCACGGAAGAGGAGGTGGACAGGCTGGTGTTCGAGGACCGCTAGGCGTTGCGGATCGTCTTCGACACCAACGTCTACATCTCCGCGTTCGTGGTTCCTGGCAGCAGGTCGGATCTGGCGTTCAGGCTCGCGCTGCGGGGCGCGTTCGAGCTCATCGTGTCGCGGGAGATCCTGGCGGAGCTGCGCGGGAAGCTCGCCTCGAAGTTCGGCCTGGCGGAGCCGGAGTTGAATCGGGTCGAGCGAACGGTGCTGGGCGTCGCGGCCCTGGTCGAGCCCGGGATCGAGCTTAGAGTGCTCGAAGACGAGCCCGACAACAGGGTCCTCGAGTGCGCCGCGGCCGCCGGAGCCTCTGCCATAGTCACCGGGGACAGGCATCTGCTCCGGCTCAAGGTCTACGAAGGTATCGGGATCATGACCGTCTCGGAGCTGTTGTACGCCTTCCCGGATATCCCCTGACAATCTGAAGCGCTGACGGGCTGACATGCTCACAAAACCACCGGCCTGCCCTCGGAGATGTGGCCCATAAT
>JADDPU010000206.1 GCA_016781725.1 Rubrobacter sp.
GGTGGCCTTCCAGGCCCTGCAGTCGATGTGGTACCAGGTCGGGTGGCTCGCGATCCTGTTCGCCGGATGGACGGTGACGGGTCTGCTTACCGTGATCCTGATCGGCTTTCTCCTCATCCCGGTGATGGCCGTGATCTCACTGGTGCCCTTCGCGCACGGCGCGTACGCGGCCTACAGGGTGAACAGGGACGGCGAGTACCGCTACCCGCTGGTCGCCGACCTGATCGAGCGCCGCTAGAGGAGCACGGAACCGGCGTCCCCGGCCCTGATGGGTCGGGGGCGTACTCTTTAGCGGGCGGCGCGCCCGGGCTTGACGCCTTTCGTCCGGGTAGTGCGTATGTGTATGAAACGCCAGTACGTTGGGAGGACAGCGATGCTCGACACCAGAAAAAGCGCCAGGCCGGCCGGCTCGCGAGGCACCGGGGGAAACCCCGCGGCGGCTACCGGCACCCGCGGCGCGACGGAGGTGCTGCTCGGCGTATTGAGGAGCATCGAGCCCTACGAGGCGTGCATCCTCGAGGCCGAGCGGGACGGGGACCTCGAGGTCGCCGACTTTTTGCGCGAGCTTCGGCGCCAGGATCTCGTCCGGGCCAGGGAGGCGACCCGTCTGCTCCGAACGTCCCTCGAGGCCACCTACGCAGAGAAGGAGAAGGCAGTATGTTGAGTTATCCGTTGGATCTTGGCTTCAAGATCGTGACCATAGGGACGCGCATCAGGGTGACTGACGCCACCGGGCGCCAAATCGCCTACGCCCGCAAAAAGAAGTTCAAGCTCAAGGAGGACGTGCGGGTCTACGAGGACGAGGCCCAGAGCCGCCTGCTCTTCCGCATGAAGGCCGACCGGATGTGGGACTTCAGCGCCCGCTACGCCGTCAGCGGCCCAGACGGCCGCCCCATCGGGGCGGTCGGGCGACAGGGGGTGCGCTCCATGTGGAGCAGCTCCTACGTCCTCGCGGACGCGGAGGGGAGGGAGGCCGGCGTCATCCGCGAGGAGAACCCCTGGGTCAAGGTCCTCGACGGCCTTATGGAGTCCGTCCCC
>JADDPU010000546.1 GCA_016781725.1 Rubrobacter sp.
GTAGAACGCCATCCCCCCGACCTGGTGCTGTGCAGCCTGCCCAGGCCAATCGCTTCGGGCGAAGGACCCACGTGGGTGCAGTTCCGTCCTTACGCGACACCAAGGGAGCAGATCTCCGTCAACGACCGCTACTTGGGATTGGAGAGCGTGCAGTTCGACGACCTGCTGTCCATCCTCGACGAGGCGGAGTCCTTGCGCCGCTGCGCCTGATCTAGCCACCGGCATCCTCTCGAAGAGCCTCCGAACCGATCCCACGGACGAGACCGTTCCAGCGACACGAAACACCCACATCTGGGGCCTTTCCCCAGATGCCTGCTACATAACGTATACCATGCATCGTTAAACGCAAACTGCTAAGCTGAAGGGGAGGCGAGGCTTCGGCAACATCCCGTGGGATCGGACGAGGAGGGCGCGAGGTGAGCGAAGCAGAGATCAGGAGAGCAGAGGCCAGGAGGCGGACCCTGCGCTGGATCGAGTCGCTGTGGGAGGGCACGAGCACCTCAGCCAGCGAAGAGAACCACAAGGAAGAGGTCCTTTCGGTGTTCCGCGAGTTGGCGAGGGAGTCGAGGAGTGGGGGAGAGGTTCGCGAGTACGTGCCCTGGCGGCCGCTGTGGTAGCGGTGCGCCTTTGATCGGTCGGCCTTCGTTTCTGCGCCGTAGACCCAAGCGACCCTCACCGCGCCACGCTCGGGGACGCCGGCGTAACCTACCGTCGGCGCCCTCGTTCGGGGGAGCCTGGTTGGAAGGTGCGGCTACCCCGTAGGCTCCTCCTCTTCCATGGCGGCGGCCGAGGTAGCCCTGAAGATCAGGACCTTCCCCCGATCTGGGTAGTCCACGATAACGACGTCCCCCGTCACGGCCACCTGCTCGTCGGCGAGCTCCTCCGGGTTCTGGACCGCCGACACGTCGACCTCGACCTCGAGGAGGTAGCCGGTGTGCTCCCCCTCCGGCTCGCCGGTGTGTCTGCGCAGGTACGCTTCGAGGTAGGCCACTACGATCTTCTCCTCTCCGAGCTTGCTTGACGGGGGTCATGGTACCGGAAGTCCGGCCG
>JADDPU010000623.1 GCA_016781725.1 Rubrobacter sp.
GGGTTGAGCTCGGGACTGTAGGACGGCAAGAACACCCTGGTGGTGGGAAGCTCGCTCAAGATCTTGGCTCTATGGGACGGTGCTCGATCCCACACCACCGCCGCCTCCAAAGCCCACCTTTTAAGCACGGGTAGGATCTCTGCTCTTTCCTCATCCTTTCGACCCACTCCCACCGGATCTCTCCCGTGAGCGGCGAGACGGCCAAGATGAGGAGGTAGCTCCACTCGTAGAGAAGCTGCAGCCGCTGCACCACCTTGACGCCCTTTGGGGCCAGCACCTTCCTCGTTTGCCCCCTGAGACCCAAACGCCGCATCTCGTCTGAGTGCCACGCCGCTTTCCCCGAGGCCAGCCCTGCTCTCGAAAGCGCCCCTACGAGCCCCCCCTTTTCCACGCCTCTTGGGCCTCGGGGTCGGCCTTCTCGGCGGCGGGTCTTGGCACCACCTTCGGGCGCACTCCCATCCGCGCCAGCAGCGCATACATCCCCTTGTAGCGGTACCTAACCCCCCACTCCTGTTCGACCCACCGCCTGGCTTCCTCGTAGGTGCGAAACTTCCCCAGGCTCGCGCGCTCAACCAACAGCTCTCGTTGGCGCTCTGAGAGCCAGCACTCGCTGCCCCTCGCCCCGTGCCCCGCTACCCGAGAGAGCACCTCTTCCAAGCCACCCCGTCGGTACCACCCCAACCAGCGGGTGAGCGTGCGCCGACTCACGCCCGTGGCTTGCGCGGCAGCGCTCACGCTCTCCCCTCGCCTCACCAACCACAGGGCTCCGAGCCGTTTGCGAACCTCCACGTCTCGCTCAGCCCTGTAGCGCGCGTACAACTCCTCGATGCTCTCGCTCCAGTCTACGGTTTCGATCACCCCGCTCATCGCGTCCGCACCTCCCGCTACTCGCGTACACGACCCGTCTTGTTACGCATTCGAGACACTATCACACAGAATCGGGATAAGATGCGCCACAAAGCGCGTAGCTCGTCTGATGCGGGAGGTGGGATTGTTGTTCGGGTGCGGTGGGCGTAGAAGGAAGGCTCGCACCACTGTGCGCTCGCA
>JADDPU010000190.1 GCA_016781725.1 Rubrobacter sp.
GTGGAACCTCAAGGGCGTCAAGCTCTACACGGCCGAGTGGAAGGGCGACTCCAAGGGCTACAAGCTCGACGATCCCTGGGCTGTTAAGTACCTGGAGAAGTGCCAGGAGCTCGGGGTGACGAACATCCACGTCCACAAGGGCCCGACCATCTGGCCGCTAAACAGGGACGCGTTCGACGTTGCGGACGTCGACGGCGCGGCAACGGCATTTCCGGATCTGAACTTCATCGTCGAGCACATCGGGCTGCCGCGGCTTGAGGACTTCTGCTGGATCGGGACGCAGGAGCCGAACGTGTACGCCGGGCTCTCAGTCGCGATTGCGTTTATACACACCCGGCCGAGGTACTTTGCGCAGATGATGGGCGAGCTAACCTACTGGCTCGGGGAGGACCGGATCCTGTTCGGCAGCGACTACGCGCTCTGGCATCCCAAGTGGCTCGTCGAGCAGTTCGTGGACTTCCAGATACCCGAAGATATGCTCGACGAGTACTCGGAGCTCACGCCGGACATCAAGCGCAAGGTGCTGGGCTTAAACGCCGCCAAGCTCTACGAGGGCCTCATCAAGGTGCCGGAAGACATACAACAGGTCACCCACACGGGCACCGGCCCAGAGATCACCGAGAAACCTCCCGTCGACCCGATCACGTGAGGATGGACAAAGCAACGGTCCTGGACGCCCTCTCGGGCGTCCGGGACCCCGAGCTCGACGAGCCCATAACGGACCTCGGCTTCGTCTCCGATCTGAGCGTCGAGGGCGACGCCGTCAGCGTCCGGTTGCGCCTCCCGACCTACTTCTGCGCCCCGAACTTCGCCTACCTGATGGTGGCGGACGCGAAAGAAGCGGTGCTCTCGGTGCCGGGCGTTCAGAGAGCGAGCGTGGTCCTCGAAGACCACTACGCCTCCGAGGAGTTGAACACCGGCGTCAACGCCGGCGGCGGCTTCGACGACGCCTTCCCCGGGGAGACCGAGGGACCGGACCTTACGGAGCTGCGCGCGACCTTCCGCCGCAAGTCCTTCGTCAGCAGGCAGGAGCAACTGTGCCGGGCGCTGCTCTCGGGCGGCTACTCCCCCGCGGAGTTAGCGACGATGCGGCTCGCGGAGGTGCCCCCTTCGGAGGCGTTTGAGACGTATCTGGAGCGTCGGGCGGAGCTCGGGGTGGACGTCTCGCCGGGGGCGCCGCTCGTGGTGGACCCGGACGGCAACAGGGTACCCGAGGAGGCGGTCGTCCAGCACCTGCGGTTCGCGAAGACCGTCAGGGTGAGCATCGAGGGCAACGCGGGGCTGTGCCGGGGGCTGCTGGACGTACGCTACGGCGGTGCGCGCGGGATGGGGCAGAAGGAGGAGAAGGAGGCCACGGTATGAAGGCGGCACGGCTGCACCGTTACGATGCGAGCATCCCGCAAGACAGTCTCAAAGTCGAAGAGATAGACGAGCCCAAGATCGAGGGTGCCTTCGACGTCATCGTCCGGATAGGAGCCGCCGGGCTATGCCGCACCGACATCCACGTCGTGGAGGGCCAGTGGGCCCCGATCCAGGATCCGGGCGGTTCGCTGCTGCCCTACGTCCTCGGCCACGAGAACTCCGGATGGGTGGAGGAGGTGGGCTCCGGCGTGACGCACGTGTCCGTGGGGGACACCGTGATCTGCCACCCCCTCATGAGCTGCGGCCTGTGCCGGGCGTGCCGGGCCGGGGACGACATGATGTGCGAGAACGGCGAGTTCCCCGGGATCTCCCGGGACGGCGGCTTCGCCGACCTCCTGAAGACCAACGCCCGCGCGGTGGTGAAGCTAGACCCCATCCTGGAACCGAAGGACATCGCGGCTCTGGCCGACGCGGGCCTGACCGCCTACCACGCCGTCAGGAAGAGCGTGCCCCACCTCTACGCGGGCACCAGGGCCGTGGTCATCGGCGCGGGGGGCCTGGGGCACATCGGCATCCAGTGTCTCAAGGCGCTCACCCCCGCGGAGATCATCGTCACGGACCCCAACGATAAGGCGCTCGAGCTCGCCAAGGAGTGGGGCGCGGACCAGACGGTGAAGGTGGAGGAGGGCTACGTCGACACGGTGCTGGAGATGACCAACGGCAAGGGCGCCGAGGTGGTCTTCGACTACGTGGGCGAGCGGGGCGCCGAGGACGACGCCTGGAAGATGACGCGCAACGGGGGATACCACTACGTCATCGGCTACGGCGGCACGGTGGAGGTGCCGACCATAGACATCATCTCCACCGAGCGTAACATCATCGGCAACCTGGTGGGCACCTACAACGACCTCGCCGAGCTGATGATCTTGACCGCCCAGGGCAAGGTCACGCTGCACACCTCGACCTACCCGCTGGACGCGGTAAACGACGCCATCCAGGACCTCAACACCGGCAACCTTCAGGGGCGCGGAATCCTGGTCCCGGACGGAGCCGCCAGCTAGGGGGAACGCACCTTTCGACGACAACGAGGCGGCCCGGACCAAAAGCTGTCCGGGCCGCCTCCGCCAGAGAGCTACAAAAAGGAGGCAAGCGGGTGAAGCTTAGACCGATAGGGGAGAGGGCTTTGGCAAAACTGGTAGAACCGGAGGAGAAGACAGCGTCGGGTATTGTGCTGCCCGAGACGGCCAAAGACAAGCCACAGACCGCGAGGATCATAGCGGTCGGTGACTTTGAGGACGGGGAGGTGAGCGAGGGCGATCTTGTGGTCTTCGCCAGGTACTCTGGCACACAGATTACGCTAGACGGCGAAGACTACCTGATCCTGAACGCCGATGACCTCCTCGGGATCGTCGAAGAGTAGCAATGTTCAACAGCCGAAGGTCGTGTGAGTTCGTACCCGTTCGATGGAGGAGGCTCTAGGCAATGGCGGCCAAGAAGCTAAGGTTCGACACAGACGCGCGCCGGGCGCTGGAGGCGGGCGTGAACAAGCTCGCCGACGCGGTCAAGGGGACGCTCGGTCCCAAGGGCCAGTACGTGGTCTTGCACAAGGTGTTGCTTTCGCCGACGATCACCAACGACGGCGTAACTATCGCGCAGGAGATCGACCTGAAGAACATCTTCGAGAACCAGGGTGCGCAGATGGTCAAGGAGGTCGCGACCAAGACCAACGACGTCGCGGGCGACGGGACGACCACGGCGCTCGTTCTCGCCCAGGTCATCGTGCGCGAGGGGCTCAAGAACGTAGCGGCGGGCGCGAACCCCGTCATCCTACGACGCGGCATCGAGAAGGCTGTCGAGGTCGCCGTTGCGGCGATAAAGGAACAGGCCAAGGAGATCAGCGAGCGTGACGAGATCTCGCGGGTCGGCGCCATCAGCGCCCGTTCGCAGGAGATCGGCAACGTCATAGCCGACGCCATAGACAAGGTCGGCAAGGACGGCGTGGTCAACGTCGAGGAGTCGCAGACCTTCGGGATGGACCTCGAGTTCACCGAGGGGATGCAGTTTGGCAAAGGTTATATCTCCCCGCAGCTCGTTACGGATCAGGACCGGATGGAGGCGGTTCTCGAAGATCCTTACATCCTGATCGCCAACCAGAAAATCGGGAACGTCCGGGACCTGCTGCCGGTTCTGAATCAGGTCGTGCGGAGCAACAAACCCCTCTTGATCATTTCGGATGACGTCGAGGGCGAGGCCTTGGCGGGCCTCATCGTCAACAAGCTGCGCGGCACGTTCACGGCCGTGGCGGTGAGGGCCCCGCTCTTCGGCGACCGTAGGAAGAGGATGCTCGAGGACATCGCCATCCTCACCGGCGGGGAGGTCATCACGGAGGAGCTCGGGCTCAGGCTCGAGAACACTACGCTCGAGCAGCTCGGGCGTGCGAGGAAGGTCGTCGTCACCAAGGACGACACCACCATCGTCGACGGCGCGGGCGACGCGGAGCGCATCAAGGGCCGCCTCAACCAGCTCAGTGTCGAGCTCGAGAACACCAGCTCGGAGTACGACCGCGAGAAGCTGCAGGAGCGCCTCGCGAAGCTGGCCGGCGGGGTTGCGGTCATCAAGGTGGGTGCTGCCACCGAGACGGAGCTCAGGGAGCGCAAGCACCGCGTGGAGGACGCCCTCTCGGCGACCCGCGCGGCTCTGGAGGAGGGCATCGTCCCGGGTGGCGGCGTCGCGCTCCTGAAGGCGCAGTCCTCCGTTGCCGGCCTGCTCGACACCCTCGACGGCGACGAGAGGACCGGGGCGAGGATCATCCACCGGGCGCTCGAGGAGCC
>JADDPU010000266.1 GCA_016781725.1 Rubrobacter sp.
CGGCATCGGCGTAGCGCGGCTGAGCGAGAGCCCGCTCTCGGAGGCCAGGATGGTGGTCGAGTGCAAGGACTGCGCCTGCCTGAGCTCGGTCGACGACCACTCGTCGATGACTTCCGATAGCGCCGCCGTCTTTACAACGAGTTGGCGGGCGTCGACGATCTCCGCGAGCCTCTCTTGCTGCTCGAGGGCCCTGTCCAGGTCGACCTGCATGACCCAGTCGAAGGAGGCCCACACGGTGCGCTCCTCCCCGGCCTCCTCGATGAACCGCCCCAGCTCGTCCTCCCGTCCGCCCAAGGGGTCCCGCTCGGGTCTCATGAAGAAACGCCCCTCTTGCTCGAGACGCCCGACTTCAAGGCCGTTCCGCTCCAGATGTGCGCGCAGCTCGGCCTCCGGGTCTTTCTCCCCGCCGTAGAACTTCACCAACAGCCCGCCCCTCGCCTCACCGACCTGGAAGAAGGCGGCGTCGAGCCGGCGCAGAACGTTGGTGTCCTGGGCGATGGCGAGCACGTTGTCCGGCACCCGCAGGAAGGAGCTCAACTGCCCGACGAGCGTGGTCGGGTGCTCGCTCCGTTTCAGAAAGTCCTCGAGCACCTCCCGCCTGACGCGCCATGTACGCCCGATCTTCAGGCACGGCAACGTCCCCTCCCGGCACCAGCGGTAGATCGTGACCTTACCCACCCCCAGGTATTCGGCGACCTCCTCGGCGCTCAGCAGATCCCTCCCGGCGGATGCCTTGCGCAGCTCCTTCACCGTCGACCGACCTTTCGCACTCGCCTTTGGTGACTCGGCTCCCAAACAGTACCACTCGGAGCACGTGCGACGCGCCTTTTGGTATCGTTTTCAGCATTTTTGTGTACTTTGAAACCTTTTACAGTATTCGAGCGTACAAAAGTGCATGCAGGGCAAGCGACGGAAGGAAGGATGTGGGGCTATGGAGCGTGTCCTCGGCTGTGGACTCGCAGGAGGCGAGAGCGGCGGCCAGGATGCCCGGGTCACAGAGCAGACGAAGCGAGCAGGTGGGGTCCGAAAGGTCCTCGGCCACAGAAAAGAAGGAGGAAGCGTATGACCGTACGGCAAGGCGACTCGGGGGTCACCAGGGCCTCCGACCCGGGGGTTCACAGGGCCACCGACCGGGAGCGGAGCACGGAGACCAAGTCGGCCTACAAGACCACGGAGCTGATCGTCTACCTGGTGGCAGTGGCCGCCATCCTGATCGCTGGCCTGATCGTGGACGGGTTCAACGCGACGGAGACGTGGAGGTACTTCACCTATCTGTCTATCGGCTACATGATCAGCCGGGGCTTGGCGAAGGCCGGCTCCAGGGATCCCTACAGAGACTAAGGACGCCTGGACCGCACACTGACGGGGACCGGGCCGGGTGTAATGGCCCCGGCCCTCGTCGGGTCTTTGAAACGATGAGGGTCCCGTGGGTAACGCGTTCAGGGAGGTTCCGTACCCCTTGCGCGCCGATTCTCTAGCGCGAGCACGAGGGAAGGCCAGGAGAGACGGGTCGCGGGTTCGCGTGCTCCCGGGGGATGCCTTCTCTGGTCTTCGGTCAGCGTGGTCTCGAGGGTAGCCCTGGCCATGCCGGCGAACCTTGATGTGTACTGGTCCTGATTCGGGGAGGGTAGCGCCGGGTATCAACAGGACAGGCGTGGAGTCCAGCGGGCCACAGACACCCGTTTTGGGTTTCTTGTAAGTAGGCGATAGGAAGGAGAGAAGAATGGAGAGCGACCTAAGCGGCGCCACCGGGCAGACCGGGAGCGGCGGCCAGGTTACGGAGCAGGCCAGGCAGCAGGGCCAGCAGCTAACCCAGCAGGCCAGGCAGCAGGCCAGCAACCTTGCCAATCGGGGCGGCGAGCAGGTCAAGGGCCAGCTTGCAAACCAGAAGCACGACGCCTCCCAGAGGATGGTGCCCATCCAGTCGGCGCTCAGGGAGACGGCGCAGCAGTTGCGCAGGCAGGGCCAGGGCCCGGTCGCCGAGTACACCGACGGGGCCGCCGAGCGGGTCGAGCGGTTCTCCGGTTACCTGCGCGAGACGGACGTGGAGGAGATAGTGGACGAGGTGCGGAGCTTCGCCCGCAGGAGGCCCGGCCTCTTCCTGGGCGGGGCGGTAACACTTGGGTTCTTGGCCACCCGCTTTTTGAAGAGCTCTTCTGAGGAGCGGGGCTCTTCGCGGGAGATCTATGGCGCAGCACCCACTGCTACCAGCACGGCGACGATAACTCACGGGACCCAAGAGTCCCCCGGTACGGCTCTTCCTCCGTCTTATGCAGAAGAGCGCTCAGGATTAGCGCCGAACGTCGCAGAGGGGGAGCTGGACAGGGAGACAGACCTGAGCCGGCGTCCGCGGGACTTTGAGGTGGAGTGATGCAGGGTAGGGACGACGATCGATCACTAGGAGAGCTCTTCTCCACCCTCGCCCAGGACACCTCAACGCTGGTGCGCAAGGAGGTCCAGCTAGCCAAGACCGAGATGAGCCAGAAGGCCTCAAGGGTAGGCAAGGACGTGGGCTTTTTGGCCGCCGGTGGTGCGGTGGCCTACGCGGGGCTCCTGGCGATACTCGCCGGGATCATAGTGTTGTTGGGGCAGGCTATCCCGATGTGGCTGTCTGCGCTATTGGTGGGGCTGGTGGTTGCGGGGGTCGGTTACTTCTTGGTGAGGAGAGGCCTCGACGCCCTCAAGCGAGAAGATTTGGCACCCAGGCAGACTATAGAGACGCTAAAGGAGGATGGGCAATGGGCGAAAGACCAGACCAGATAGGGCGCGACCCGCTCGACGAGAGTGTCAGGGAGCCAAGTTCCCTGACGGAACCCCTGGTGGACCCCGTGGTCGAAGAGAGAGAAGTGGTAATCCAGACCGAGCCGCGCGTAGAGCCCGAGCCGTATCGCCCTTACGAGGGCAGAGAGATCGGCTCCCAACCCGGCTCCGGCATAATGGGCGCCATCAGGCAGAACCCCCTGCCGGCGGCGCTCGCCGGCGTAGGACTGGGCTGGCTGCTGGTGCGCGCCAGGAGCAGCGGCTCCTCGGCGCAGGGGCGCTACGGTGCCGAGGTCTACACCCGCGCCTACCCGCCCGCTTACGACGAGCAGCGCTCCACGGGCGGTACCGCTTCGGCCGGAGAGGTGGTCGGGAGGGCCCGCGACAGCGTAGGAGAGACCGCCACCCAGGCCCAGGACAAGGCCGGCGAAGTGGCGAGCCGCGCCCAGGATAGGGCCAGCCAGCTGACGAGCCAGACGACCAACCAGGTAAGCCGCCTGGGCAACCAGGCCCGCTACCAGGCCCAGAGGGCAAGCGGCGGCTTCCAGCGGATGCTCAGGGAGAACCCGCTGGCCATGGGCGCCCTGGGTGTGGGTGTCGGGGCGGCCGTGGGGCTGGCGATCCCTGAGACGAGCAAAGAGCACGAGGTGATGGGCGAGGCCCGCGACAACCTCGTGGAGAAGGCCCAGGAGAAGGCCCAGGACGCCCAGGAGAGGGTGCAGCGGGTGGCCGAAGAGGCCCAAGGCGCGGCCCAGCAGGAGGCCGAGAACCAGGGGCTGACCAACCAGTAGGAGTGGTAGGAGGCTTTGCCGGAGGGCCGGGGCTCTCTTCCCCGGCCCTCCTGCTTTGTTCGCCCGCAGCACAACGAATAGTACCCGCCGAGCGGGGGCCAAGGAGGGCGCCATGAGCAACACTAACGGTCGGCACGAGCGCATCCGGGATCTTTTGGACGAAGAGTCGGGGATCATCGTGTTCGGAGGGGGCAGAGGCTGCGCGGGCCGAGGATGCCTGTTCTGGATAGTGCTTAGCGTGGCCCTGACCATCTTTGTGAACCTCGTCCTACTCCTGTTCTCGGGCGGAGGAGCCGGTGTCTGAGTCAGGTAACCCCGAGCGGGACATTCACCTTGCAGAACTCTTCGCTATTGAAGGTGCGGCTGGAGGGGAACTCGGTCTAGATCTTTGGCCAAGGTAAGACGGAACCGCGGATAACGGCATCGGGACACGAAGGGGAAGCTATTGCGGTTCTTCGTCCTGCTGCTGGTAGCTCATTCGTAACCGAAAGGACACCCGCGCCCGGTAATGCTGTGACGGTAGGCTAGAGGTGCCTTCCTTTAGGGCCACGTCGGAGGGCGGGTTGGCTCCCCGTAACCGGGCGACGCCGTCTAGGATGTCCCAGTCGAAGCCGTACTGCCTTAACCAGCGGTTCGCTTCCAC
>JADDPU010000081.1 GCA_016781725.1 Rubrobacter sp.
CCCTCTCTTGAAGTGCGCGGCGACCGACGTGGCCGGACGCGCGTCGGCCGAACCTTTCTTCGCGGCCCCACTATCCTCGACAGAGGACTCGCCCGGCTCTTCTCGAACCTACCCCTACCCGCTGCTGTGTAGAATCGGGCGCGCAGAGAAGAGGCCGTGTTGCGCGCGGGCTCGCGGTTGATGCACACTACGGGGTAAGGATCGGGGCGAAGAAGGAGCCCGGGTGAGCGCAGGCGGCGGGCCGGACAACGACACCGCGAGGATCGAAGCCTTCTCCGACGGCGTATTCGCCATCGCCATAACGCTGCTCGTCATAGAGATCCGGCCTCCCCACGTCGAAGGCGGGGGGTCGCTCACCGAGGCGCTCGCCCATCTGTGGCCCTCGTATCTGGGGTACGCGATCAGCTTTCTCGTCATCGGGACCGTCTGGGCCAACCACCACAACCGCTTCCGCCTGATCTCGCGCTCCGACCACCAGTTCTTGTTCCTGAACGTCCTCTTCCTGATGTGCGTAGCCTTCATACCCTTCCCCACCGCCCTGCTCGCCGACTACCTGCCGTCTACCGGCGGCTACCGGACCACCGCCGTCGCCGTCTACACGGGCACGCTGGCCGTGACCGCGGTCTTCTTCACTTTGCTCTGGCTCTACGCCGCCGGTAACCGCCGCCTCGTGGACCGCAGGACGGACCCATCCGTGCTGCGCGCCATGACGCGGCGCTTCGTGCTCGGCATGTTCCTTTACATTGTCGCCTTCGCGCTCGCCTTCGTCAGCGTGACGGCCAGCCTGGCGCTCATCGTCGCCCTCGCCCTGCTCTTCGTCCTGCCCGAGCCGGGTGACCGCTCTAAGGAGAACCGCCGCGCCCGTCGCGGAGCCGTCAGATAGCGAACCGGAAGATCCACGGGCCGTCGTGGGACGGCCCCTCTCCCTCGTACTCCCCTTCGGGCCCGTAGGCGTCGGCGACGAGGCGCGTCGCTACGACCTCGATCTCCCCGGCCTCGGGCAGCTCACGCACCTCCG
>JADDPU010000523.1 GCA_016781725.1 Rubrobacter sp.
GGGGAGCGCGCCGCCCGGGAGGCGATAACCGCCTTGACCGATCGGAGGGTAACCTCGGGAAGCTAACGCCGCGCGCACGGACATCAAGCCGATATCCCGCCGCCCCGAACCCAAACCACGCATGGTACTCGGGTTCTGGCGGAGGCCGAGCAGCATTGGATCCACGTGATTTCTGCCAGGCTCCGCTGCAACCCCGCGTCGCGCTATTGGCCTAGGACTCGGGTCCGCGTCAGGAGCCGCAAAGTAGCGGCCGAGAGGCACGCTCATACGCCACCCGATCCCGTTCCGTAGTGAATTTGCGTGCGGGATCGTGCACCTTTATCCGCCACCGCTACACCTCATGCCGTCTTCTTGAGGCGGGGAGCGCGGAAACGGTCCGCACCACCGCTCGGGGATCCTTCCGTCCATGGTTTCGGATGCGAGCTTCGCGGAGCCGGAACCCCGAGCGGTCGGTGAATAGCCTTAGCTTGCGGCTGGTGACACGAATCCGAGCTCTGGGCCGAATACTGCCGAGAGGGGGATGTCCTGGTGGCGGCGAGGCTCGACCGGTCGAGGAGTTCCCTACGTCCGCCGGCAACGGCCTTGACTTACCCCACCGCTTTGTTTACTGTTCAGGCAACACTAAGCGACAGGGGGCCAACGGGCTCCCGAGGAAGGTAGGGGGGAAGATGCCGAAGCAGAGGCGGACCGGCACGAAGGCGGCGAAGGCTGCTTCAAGGGTGCTTAAGGATGGGCGCACGTCCAAGGCGAGTAAGACCGCCGCGGCGAGCGCGCTGTCGCAGCGGGCGCCGAAGCGTAAGGGGAGGTAGTCGACGCCTTGCTTGGCGTCGTCGACGCGCGTGCGCGGGCGTGAATGAGGAGTTCGGCCGGAGGGTGCGCGAGCTTCGGGAGGACAAGAAGGTCACGGACCCGAACTTCTCCTTGCGTCGCTTCGCCCAGGCGGTGGGCCTGAGCGCCACGTTTGTGAGCCGGATGGAGAACGGCGAGGCGCGGCCGCCCGGGGCCGAGAAGGTCAAGAGGATGGCGGATCTGCTGGGCGCCAACGCCGACGAGCTGCTCGCGCTCGCGGGCAAGGTGGACCCGGAGTTGCCGGAGATCATCCGTAGGAGGCCCAGAGCAATGGCGGACCTCCTGCGCACCGCTCGGGACCAGGGCCTCACCGAGGAGGAGATAAGGAAGGTGACCGAGGAGTTGAAGTCGAGGCGGCGCGGAGGGGGCGGAGCTTGAAGGTCGGGTACCTGCTCACGGACGAGATAGAGGCGGCCGCCGCCGCGACGCTAAACTCCTACGGGCGTAGGTTCGGGAAGATCGTCGCTCCTCCCGTCCCGGTGGACGAGATCCTGGAGTGTGACCTGAAGCTGGACTTCGGGCTCGAGGACCTCAAGGTCGACTTCGGCCCCGACGCTTTGGGCGCCTTGTGGGCAGGCGAGAGGAGGGTCAGGGTGGACGCCTCGCTCGACCCGATTCTTTTCCCCGAGAAGGAGGGCCGCTACCGGTTCACTGTGGGCCACGAGATAGGCCATTGGCAGCTCCACCGCCACCTCTTCATCGCCGACGCCGACCAGGGTTCGCTCTTCGACGAGCCCTCGGAGCCTTCGGTGGTCTGCAGGTCCGGCTCTGGCAAGCCGCCCATCGAGTGGCAGGCCGACGCGTTCTCGGCGCGGCTCTTGATGCCCAAGGAGATGTTGACCCGGGCTTGGGCGGAAGCGAAAGGCGGCCGGGTGCCAGCCTTAAGGAGGGAGCGGCGGCACAACCCGACCGGCGCAGCGGTCGAACGGACGGCGCGAGTGTTCGGGGTTTCGACGCAAGCCATGCGGATCCGGCTCATCGACCTCGGGCTGATCGCCGGCCACGAGGGGGCCAAACTGTTCCGGTAAGGATACCTCCGCGTAGGAAACGCCCTGTTGTGGCATTTTTGTTTACTGTTTAGGCAATAGTTTGGAGGAGATAGGGAAGGTGAGCAAGACCGATACAGTAGTGCGCGACTTCGTGTACCTGGACTGGGAGCGGGTGCGCTCCATGTCGGCCCAACTCCTTGGAGGGGTCCCGCAGGATGCGACGAGGGAAAGCGGGCACGACGCCGGCGCCAAGGGGCAGTTGGAGGGCGGCATCCCCCTAGCGATCAAGGGCCGGGGCGAGGGCGACTACCGCTACTTCCGGACCCAGAACGAAACGCGGAGCCTCCACCACTATGTCTACTCGCTGTTCGAGGAACGCCTGCGCGAGCGGGGCGCGGTCACGGAGGTGGACGCGGGCTTCGACTTCGGCGGCTGGAGGGAGGACCGCTTCCGCGACGGGCAGTTTGTGAGAGCGACCGGCCTGGTGCGTCTCATGGACTACGGGTGGCTGTCCACGATGATGGAGGCGCTCCCGGGCATGATGGGCGCGGCCCACCACGCGGCGAACGTCGGGCTCAAGCAGGCCCGGGACGAGGGACAGCTGACCAGGAAGGAGTTCGAGGCGGAGCAGCACAAGCAACAGCGCCAGATCAACGAGTTGAAGGCCCTCAAGCTGGACAAGATCACGGAGCTGGTGAAGCGGCTCTACGGCGACGCGGTCCGCGTGAAGGTCGTGCCGGACCCGCGGCGAGCGGCTAACGTGTTCGTGGGCTCCGCGAACCTTGCCTGCTTCCACGATTCCGCCGCCTCCCTGGCGCAGAAGTACGGCTACGAGATCGACGCCGGCTGGAGCGTGCTCGGCCAAGTCAACCTGTCCACCGCCGCGGCGAGGCCGACGCCCATACCCACCGGCAACGACATGGAGGACGCCTTCGAGGCGGCGGCGCTCGGCATCAAGGGGTCAACGCATGATTCCGGGAAATTCGTACGGTAGCGGACGAAGGCGGCGTGCCGTCGCCTTCCCGACCCCGGGGTCGTTGCCGCTCGGTTCGCCGGAGCACCAGGGGGCAGGAGCGGCAATGGTCGGGGGCTCTACTGCCCCGGCGGGTAGCGGGGAGGCGAAGACACCGGCCACCACGAGATCCCGAAGGCCGGAAGAGGCCCCGAGGACGACCGCGCGCCTTCAGCAACCCTTCGTGACGTCGCACGCCTCGACGTGCTCGAGGTTGTCGTTCAGGATCCCCTCGCCGAGCCCGAGGACGCCCAGCACCCTCTCGTCGGCTATAGAGTAGAAGGAGTTGGCCCCCTCTCTCCTGAAGCGCACGTAGCCGCACCAGACGAGGCAGCGCAGGTGGTCGGAGACGCGGGGCTGGGGGGCCCCTATGGCCTCGACCAGTTCGGAGACGCTCATCTCCCCGTGGCGCGAGAGCAGCAGCAGGGCGGAGAGCCTTACGGGGTTGGCGAAGCCGTCGAGGAGCTTGGCCAGGAGCTTCACCTGGCGGCTTTCGCGCCCCACGGGAACCTCCGCGAGCGGCGGCGACTCGGCGGTCTTTTCTCGCACTTCGGTCTCCTCTCGATCCTCGGGGACGGCCCGGGCAGGGGCCGCGCGGGCACGAGGGCCTGTCTTTAGCCTCCCCTGCCCGGTTAGTATATGGCCTCGGCGGCCGAACAGACCGCCGGACGCGTAACGCGGCTAGCGGGGCGTCAGAGCCCCAGCAGCCGCGCGAGCTTCGCCCGATCGAAGCCGACCACGACCTCCTCCTCCCCTTCTTGGTCGCCCACGACGGCCACGGGCGTGGTCATCGTCCCCAGTCGCTCGAGCTCGGCAAGCGCCTCCTCGTCTTCGGCTATGTTCCTGACGGTGGGCTCGACGCCCTTCTCGCGGAGGAACTCCTCCGTCCTGTCGCAGAACAGTCAGCCGGGCTGCTGCACGTACAGGACCACGTCCTTTTGGGTCACCGCGGTGCTCCTTTACGATCCTTGTCGTGGTGGTTAATAGGCTCGGGTAGAGCCGTGCCTGAGCCTTCTGAAGGCCCAAATGCCCAGGGCGCCGAGCGCGGCTACGCCCAGTATCCACAAAAGCAGCAAAAGCAGGCCAACGAGCAGCATAACGCTCAACCAGCCTCCGCCCATGCCCATCGTGCCGCCGTCCACCATCGAACCCATCGTTTCCATGCAGCGGTCCATCATGTCTTCATCGTGTCCTCTTCTCTTGGAGGTTGTTCGTTAGTCGTCTGCCGATATTTCCCGAAAACACCGGGGGCAGCTACCTCCTCCCACCCCCGCTGCGGCCTAGCCAGTAGAGGGTTTCGGCGCGCCCGCGATGATGCCCAGGCCTTAGGC
>JADDPU010000017.1 GCA_016781725.1 Rubrobacter sp.
CCGAGCAGCTGAGCTGTGCCAGCCAGGGGGTACGCAACGTGATCCGTGGGTTCAACGAGCGTGGGCTGGAGGTCTTGGAGAGGAGATCGTCCCGGCCCAAGACGATCCACCGCACTTTCGACGCAAGCCGTGCGCAGGCCCTCAAGAGCTTGCTACACCAGAGCCCTCGCTCCTTCGGCAAGCCCACCAGTGTGTGGACACTGGATATGGCAGCACAGGTGAGTTCCGAGCAAGGATTGACGTCCGAGAGGGTGTCCGACGAGACCATTCGTAACGCACTTAAGCGGCTGGGGGTGGGCTGGAAGCGCGCCAAGAAGTGGATAACTAGCCCTGACCCGGAGTACGCTCGGAAAAAAGGCAGCGCGACCGACTGATGAGACTGGCGGAAAGTCATCCCGAGTGGGCGCTCGGATTCGAGGACGAGACGTGGTGGAGCAGGTTCGAGCAGCCGAGCTTGCGCACCTGGAGCGAGGAGCCCTCGAGGCTGGTGGAGCAGTCGGTCGCCAAGACGGATAAGGACCCGAAGGCGTTGGCCTGTTACGGAATCCTGCTGCGACTGCAGGAGGCGAACGGGAGCCGGTGCGAGCAGACCTGGTTGCGGTTCGTGGACGGCAGGCCGGTGAGCGAGATCACCGCACAGTTTTTGGGCTGGTGCTGCCAGAGGCTGGAGGCGCTGGGTAAACAAGCACTGCTGCTGGTGTGGGACAACGCATCCTGGCACAAGAGCAAGCGGGTCAGGGAGTGGATAGGCGAGCACAATCGGCAGGTCAAGCAGGAAGGCCGTGGGGTGAAGATACTGCCCTGCCTGCTGCCGAAGAAGGCGCCGTGGCTGAACCCGATCGAGCCCA
>JADDPU010000478.1 GCA_016781725.1 Rubrobacter sp.
CGAGGAGACCCCCCCGTAGCGGTGCGAGAGGTCCCTCAACTCTAGGTCGGCGCTCACTAATCCCTCCCCGAGGACCGTCCGCCAAAGCCGGAACGGAGAGGCGCCGGCGCGGGGAGCACGGTAGCATCGGCCCGCAAGCCCGGTACCGTCTCCCCCGTCCCTGATGGGCGGCCCACGGACGGGTGCGGCCATCCTCCGTCCCGCCGTTCTTGCCTATCCGGTGGGTTGGCTATCAAAGTCGCCCTCGCTCTCTTCGATAGCATCTTTCTTGTCGACCAGCGGTACCCGCTTGCCCTGCCTCTTTCTCCGGAGGACGGCGGCCACGACCGCACCCACGATCACGACGCCGAACACGGCCAGCAACACCTGGACGTACTGCGGGGCCTGTTCTCCGAGGTAAGCATA
The DNA here is from genome assembly GCA_016781725.1 of Rubrobacter sp. GTDB lineage: Bacteria > Actinomycetota > Rubrobacteria > Rubrobacterales > Rubrobacteraceae > Rubrobacter_D. The sequence goes on from JADDPU010000478.1 coordinate 406, forward strand.
GATGAACGTCGCCGGGGCCATCCCGATCACCGTGGCGAGCATGAACCGCCAAAACCCCATACGGGTTAGGCCGGCCGCGTAGGAGACGATGTCGAAGGAGACCACGGGCACGAGGCGCGCGGCGAGGATCGCGTACGCGCCCCAGCGCAAAAACCAGCGATCCGCGGCCCCCAGGTGCGCCCTTCCGACGAGCGCCTCGACCGGACCCCGACCCAGAAACCGTGCGATACAAAAGCCCACGGCCGCCGCCAAGGAGGCGCTCGCCAGGCTCAACATCCCGCCCCAGAAGGTCCCGAACGCCAGGCCGTTGGCGAACGATAGAACGAAGGACGGAAGGGGAGCCACAAGAGCTTGCAGGATCATCAGCAGCGCCGAAACGAGCGGCGCCCACACCCCGAACGAGAGGATGTAGTTCCTGAGCCCCGCGACGTCACCACGCCCCAGGATCGCAAGAGCCCGGTCGACCTCTGACCGGAAACCTTCCGAGAGGAGGTATGCCAGACCGAACGCAGCCAGGGCCGCCAGACCCGCCGCGAACCTGACCCACCTTACGGTCCGAGGTCCGAGTTTCATCGGAGCTCCGGAAAGGTCACGTCGTCCGCTTCCGAGCCCGCGGCCGGGTTTTCGGCGCCGGTTGGGAACCGAGCTTCGCGGACGCTCTCACTTCTGGGATAGCGGTAGCACCACCCCCAGATCCCCGATCGGACTGGTGCGTCTATCCTGCCGTAGTACGCGGGCTTCCGAGCAAGCACCCTCCGGAGCCGAGATCCCGCTGCTATGATCGGAGAATGCTCGATGAAAAACTTCGGAAGGGCGCCAAACCCTTCTACAAGCTGCCAGCCCACCTCCTGGCGAAGAGGGGCGTCACCGGCGACGCTGTTACCGGGGCGGGCCTCGCCGTCGGCGCGCTCTGCCTGGTGGCGGTAGCCTTCGGCCTGAACGCCTTGGCCCTCGTCCTCTGGCTCCTCAACCGGCTCCTCGACGGCCTCGACGGGGAGGTCGCCCGCCTCCGCGGCGAGAGCTCGGAGTTCGGCGCGTTCGTCGACATCGTGGCGGACTTCTTCGTTTACGGCGGTCTCCTCGTCGCGCTTGCCGTCCAGCACCCGGAGTCCCGTCTGGCCCTGGTCGTGCTCTTTTTCGCCTACTACCTGAACGGCACCGCCTTTCTGGCCCTTTCCGGCATCCTCGAGCGGCTGAAGAGGGAGCGCCAGACGGAGCGGGGCCTCCACTTCCGCCGCTCGTTGACCGAGGGGTTCGAGACCATCCTGGCGGGGGCCCTCTTCCTGCTCCTGCCAGGCTACGTCTCCACCATCGCCTGGATCTTCGCCGCAATGGTTTTCGTCTCGGCGGCCCAACGCCTGCGGGACAGTCGGCGGATACTCGGCCACGGTTAGGGGACGAGGCAACCGCGGCTCACCGACGAGAACCGCGGACCGCGCGGGAGTGCTCACGAGACCTTCCCCGGGCCGAGGAGGCCGCAGCCCTCGCCCGAGGCCGCGGGCTGCAAAAACCGGAGGGCCACGACGAGGGCGAAGACCAGGGCGAGGGCCGAGGTGACGACGGGGTCGTTGCCCGAGGCGACGCCGAGGCCGCCGGCGAAGAGGACCCCGATCACGGCCAGGGCCGGGGCCAGCAGCAGGGCTATCTTCAACCGCCCGCCCAAGCGCTAGTCCTCCAAAACCTCTTCCTGCCAGCCCTCCTCGAGCTCGAGCAGCCACTCGGTCCTGGCCTCGGGCACCCGGTTCTGCTGCAGGACGCGCGTCGGGAGCGAGGCCTCGCCCTCGGGCTCGGCGAACTTCTCGCGCGCCCCCTCGGGGAGCCGGTCGAGGCTCAGGGCCGTGAGGTCGCCCCAGCCCTCGGGGTCCTGCTTTTCGGCCTGGGCCTCGGGGCTCTCCAGGAAGTTCGCCACCACCTGCGCGCCGGCCTTGTTAGGGCCGTTGAAGGGGATGGCGAGGTAGTGGGTGTTGTTGAGGGTGCCGCCGTCGAGCACGTAGGAGCGGGTGCTCTCGGGCCAGAGCCCCTTGTTCACCTGGCGCTGGGCCAGTTGGGGGTTGTAGCTCATCGTCAGCCAGACCTCGCCGTTGGCGTAGAGCTCGTCGAGCTCGGCGGAGGTCTTGGGGTAGGTCTCGCCCTCGCGCTAGAGGTTCGGCTCTATCTCGTCGAGAAAGTCGTAGAGCTCGGGCGACTCCTCCTCGAAGACCCCCTCGTCGAAGGGCTTCTGGTAGGGCTCCACCTTCCCCGTCACGCCGTAGAAGGCCTGCTCGACGAAGGCGTTGCCCGTGAAGTCCGGCGGGGCGGGGTAGGCGAAGCGGCCGGGGTTCTCCTCCGCCCAGGCGCGGAGCTCTTCCATGGTCCTCGGCGGGTCCTCTACCTTCTCGGAGTCGTAGATCATGACGAACTGGGCCTTGCCCCACGGCGCCTCGCGCCCCTCGACCGGCTGGCCGAAGTCGCGGTTTATCGAGGGGCTCTCCCAGTCGATGAACTCCGCGTTCGGTAGCCTCTCCGCCCAGGGGCCGTACCAGAGGTCCGCGTCGGCGCCGGTCGCGAAGTTCTCGCCGTTGATCCAGACGAGGTCTATGGTGCCCTCGTCCTTGCCGGCCTGCTTCTCGTTGAGAAGCTTGTTGACGGCGTCGGCGGTGTCGCCCAGAGGCGTGCGCCTGAGCTCTATGCCGTGCTTCTCTTTCAGCTCGGGGATAACGAAGTCATCCACACAGGCGTTTATAGCCTCGTCACCCCCGTACATGGCGAGGTTGACCTCCGTTCCCTTCGCCTCCTTCTCCAGCTGCGAGAAGGGCCGGTCGGCGGCCGAAGACCCGCCCGTACCTGCGCCGCCGCAGGCGGCAACCGCTATCGCGAGGGACGCGATAAGGACGGCCAGCATCAAAGCTCTAAGCTTCAAAACAGAATCTCCTTCTCATCTTCGGATCTCCTCACGTCCGGCGTCGAACGCGAACGAAGCGATCTATCGTCCGTCCCTCTTCCCCAACGGCATGTCAGGATCGCTCCAGCAGGCGCCGGGCGCCGAAGAAGGCAGAGAAAAGCTTGCGGTTCTCGAAGAGCTTCTCGCGGTAGTAGTTGTCCGCGGCCCGCTGGTTCGCCTGGGCGAGCGTGGGGTAGACGTGGATCGTCGTCGAGAGGGCGCCTACGGGGATGTTCTCGCGCATGGCGAGGACGATCTCCTGGATCAGGTTCCCCGCGTCCGGGCCTATGATGTGGCCGCCGAGGATCTTGCCTCGCCTGCCGGTGACGATCTTGACGAGGCCCGTGGTCTCCCCGTCGGCCATCGCCCGGTCCACCTCGGCGAAGGGCTTGCGGTAGACCTCGACGCCCTCGTGCTCCCGGCGGGCCTGCTCCTCGGTGAGCCCGACGCGGGCGACCTCGGGGTCGGTGAACGTGGTCCACGGAACCACGCGGTGGTCGGCCTTCGCCTTCAGGGGAAGAGGGCGTTCCTGAGGGCGTTGCGGGCCTGGTACTCGGCGACGTGGGTGAAGAGGTACTTGCCCGTGATGTCCCCCGCCGCGTAGACGTTGGGCGCCGTGGTGCGCAGCCGCTCGTCGACCTTCAGCCCCTTCCCTTCCAGCTCGATCCCGGCGTTCTCGAGCGCGAGGCTCCCGGCCGTCGGGGCGCGGCCACGAGTATCTCCTCCCCGCGCGCCTCGATCTCGTGGCCGGCCCCGTTCTTCGCGGTAATAACCTTCTCGCCGTTCTCGACGCGGACCCCCTCCGCGGTGTAGCCGCCGCGGAAATCGACGCCGTCGGCGAGGAGCAC
>JADDPU010000238.1 GCA_016781725.1 Rubrobacter sp.
AGTCGCTGCGATTGCGCCGCTCTGTGCCTCATTCTTCCATAGGGAAGACGAGCCCGTGCTCTTCGCAGAGTCGCTCCACGCTCTCGTAATCCACCTCCATGCCGTACCTGGCATCGAGCGCTGCGGCCGTCTCGCCGGTCATCGCCTCCGGATCATCGGCCATCTCCTTGAACAGATGCTCGAACCCTCCTGGGGAGATGATCTCGAGTATTCGGCACGGTTCTTCGCCGGCGTTCCAGAAGGTGTGCCACTGGCCACGGGGTTTGAAGACCAGGTCTCCCTTCTCCGCGTACACGACCTCATCGCCGAGCTGCGCCCCCATGCGTCCTTCGAGGACGTAGCTGTACTCGTCCTCGTTGGTGTGACGGTGGAGCGGAGCGGCGAGCGTCAGCGGGGGGATAGGATGCTCGACGAGGGAGAAGTGCCCACCGGATTCCTCACCCCAGACCATGAACCGAACGCCAAAAGACCCGAAATCGACAGCTCTCCCGTCGGCGGGCCCGAGAATGCGCGGGCCCTCGGATCGTTGTTCCATGGTTCTCCTCCTTCGCCCTTCTGTGCTCTTGAACGAAAACCCCCAGAGCGATGTTAGCAAGAAACCGAACTGGCCCGCATCACGTAAAGCCCGAGAATCGCCTCGACCTGCGAGCCCGACGCCGCACGCACGAAAGGTGGCCTCTACCATGGCGGAAGAACGCCTCGTAGTGGTTCTCAGACAGAACTTAGCCCTGCGGACGCCGCCCGGGTATAATGGCCAGTATGTAGCGATCTCCTTTGCAGCAAGGTTCCCGTTCTCCTCTAGTTTGCAAAGGATCTTCTCGTGCTCGCCCAACTCAGAAACGTCTCGCTCTCGTTCCCTGACAAAAAGGTACTCGAAGGCGTCTCTCTCACGGTCTATCCGGGGGACAGGATCGCGCTCGTCGGCGAGAACGGCGCAGGTAAGACTAGCCTCTTCCGCATGCTGACCGGTGCTCTCGCGCCCGACTCGGGGGAGGTCTCCCTGGCAGGAGGGGTCCGGATCGGCCACCTCGAGCAGGACTTCGCGGACCTCCTGTCAGATGCCCCTAGAGACACCTGCATGGAGGCCGCCCTCAAGCCGTTCGGGGACCTGCTCGAGCTGGAGGCCCGCATCGACCGGCTCGTCGCCTCGCTGGGCGAGGTCACAGACGGCGACCGGGCATCAGAGGTCCTGACCGAGCTGGGCGAGGCGCAGCAGCGCTTCGAGGCCTCGGGCGGCTACGAGTTCAGGGCCAGGACCGGGACGACGCTCACGGGGCTGGGGCTCCCCGAGGCGCTCTGGGACCGGGGGGTGTCCGAGCTGTCGGCCGGACAGAGGGTAAGGCTCGCGCTCGCGCGGGTGCTCCTGGAGGAGCACGACCTGATCCTCTTCGACGAGCCGACCAACCACCTGGACATCTCCGCCCGCGAGTGGCTCGAGGACCGCCTCGCCGCCATGGACGCAGCCTACGTCGTCGCCTCCCACGACCGCCGCTTCCTCGACGCCGTAGCCCACAAGGTCGCACACCTCGACCGTGGGGGCCTCGCGCTCTACACCGGCGACTACACGGCGTTCCGCCACCAGCTGCGGCAGGCCGAGGAGGAGGGCTGGCGCGGTTACGAGAAGAGCCGAAAGCTGGCGAAGAAGCTGCAGCGGCAGGCCCAGAGCTACCAGAGGTGGTCGGACGCCGGCGAGCGAAAGAAGCGGGGGGCGGCGGACAAAGGCTTCGTGAGCCACAAGGCGGCGAAGCTCATGAAGCGCTCGCTCGTCGCCAGAAAGAGGATGGAGGCGGCCGTCGAGAGCGCCAAAACCGAGAAGCCGTTCACCAAGGACGCCGTCAGGATAGAGTTCGGGTCCTCCAGGGGGCGCGGCCTGCTCCACGCCGAAGACCTCGTCGTCGGGTACGCGGAAGGCTCTCCGCTAACCGGACAGTTGTCCTTCGATCTCTCGACGGGGGACCGGTTGGCGGTCCTCGGGCCCAACGGCAGCGGTAAGACCGCGTTGCTACGGACCGTGCTCGGTGAGATACCACCCTTGGAAGGCCACGCGCAACTTTCCCCTTCCGTGAGGGTCGGTTACTTCGATCAGGACGACCGGCTCGTCTCTTCCGGCGAGACGGCGCTCGGGTTCGTGCTGGGGACGACGGAGCGCGACGAGACCCTGGTCCGGACCGTCCTGGGACGGATGGGCGTCAGGAGGGAGACCGTCAACAAGCCGGTGTCGAAGCTGAGCTCCGGCGAGCGGGCCAAGGTGTTGCTAGCCGGGTTGATCCTTGGCGACAATAACCTGCTAGTCCTCGACGAGCCGACCAACTACCTGGACATAGAGACCCAGGACGTGCTGCTGGATGCCCTGGGCGAGTTCCCTGGCGGCATCCTGTTCGTCTCCCACGACCGCTACTTCGCGGAGGCGCTCGCGACCGCGACGCTGGCCTTCGGGATAACATAAGGCCATGAACGCGGGTTCGCCGTCCGTCCCCTGTCCGCTGCGCGCGGCGGCCCTCGCCTCGCCCGAGGCCGCGGCGGTTGTGAGCGCGGGGGGCGTTATGTCCTACGCCGAGCTCGACCGCCGGGTCTCGGCTGCGGCGGTCCGTCTCGAGCAGTTGGGAGTCGGGTCCAGGATCGCGCTCCACCTGCCGAAGGATGAGCGCCACCTGGCGTTGGTACTGGCCGTGATCCGGGCCGGCGGCACCGCCTGTCCCGTGAGCACCCGCCTGCCGCCCGGGGGCGTCGCGCAGCTCCTCGAGAGGGCCGCCTGTTCCGTTCTGATCTCGGAGGACCAGAGGTTTCTCGACGCGGCCGTTGGGCTTCGCAAACCCAACCCACGGACCCTGCTGGAAGCCTCGGAACCCCCGACCGGGCGACCGGAGCCCCTGGAGATTCCGTTGGACCGGCCTTCGACGGTGGTCTTCACTTCGGGCAGCACGGGCGCGCCGAAGGCGGCGCTTCACACCTTCGGCACCCATTATTACAGCGCGCTGGGATCCAACACCAACATCGCGCTCGCGCCGGGGGACCGCTGGCTGCACTCGCTGCCGCTCTACCACGTCGGCGGTCTGTCCATCGTGTTCCGGTGCCTGCTTGCGGGGGCGACCGTGGTCCTCCCCGACCCCGTCCTACCACTGGGCCGCGCCATCGCTGCCCTCGGAGCCACGCACGTCTCCCTCGTCCCGACCCAGCTCTTGCGGCTACTGCGGGAGGAAGCCGACCTGGAAGGCATCAAGGCCATCCTGCTTGGGGGAGGGCCGATCCCGCCATACCTCGTCAACGAGGCGCTCTCCCGCGGGCTCCCGGTCCACACCAGTTACGGCCTGACCGAGATGGCTTCGCAGGTAACCGCGACTCCACCCGGCGCCTCGCTTGAGGAGTTGCGTACCGCTGGCCGTCCCCTGCCCTACCGCGAGGTCTCCGTCTCTGGGGAGGGGGAGATCCTGGTGAGGGGCGAGACGCTCTTCGCCGGCTACGTCGAGGGTGCCGGGATAAACCTGCCCCTCGATGAGGACGGCTGGTTCCACACCAGGGACCTCGGCGAGCTCGACGCTGACGGCTACCTACGGGTCCGAGGCCGCACGGACAACATGTTCGTCTCCGGTGGCGAGAACGTGCAGCCCGAGGAGATAGAAGCGGTCCTCTGCCGCCTAGAGGGTGTCGAGGAGGCCGTCGTGGTCTCCGTGCCGGACGCGGAGTTCGGGACCAGGCCCGTCGCCTTCGTGCGCTCCTCGGGGGTGACGGGCGACCTGGCGCTGGCGTTGGCGTCGTCTCTGCCACGGTTCAAGATCCCCGTTGCCTTTCACCAGTGGGAGGGGGCCGGGGGCATGAAGCCCGACCGTGTCGGGCTCCGGGAGCGGGCGCGCAGGTTGGGCGAGAGTGCTGAAGAGGTCCCCGCTCGGGAACCCTCCCAGCCCGCTTCTAACCCATCGACGAGCGCAAGTACCGGACTACCTCAGGCAAGGCCTCCCTGGCTTCACCCCTGATTCCGCACTCCATCGCCATGTAGCCGTCGAAGCCGACCGCGCGCAGCGCCTCGAAGGGTCCGGCGAAGTCCGTGTGTCCCGCTCCCGGTTGGAGGCGGTTGCTGTCCGCGAGGTGGACGTGGGCGAGGCGACCCCGCGCCTGGCGGATGGCTTCTCCGAGATCGTCCTCCTCGATGTTCATGTGAAAGAGGTCGCCCATGACCCTGACGGAGTCTCGGC
>JADDPU010000049.1 GCA_016781725.1 Rubrobacter sp.
CTCGCACCGCCAGGAAGTTCTCTGCCACGTAGCCGCCGAAGTAGGCAGGGTCGTCCGAGTTCACGGTCACGCACAGGCCCTCCTCTAGCATCCGCTTTACGGGGTGCTCCTCCATGGAGGGGAAGACGCACAGCCTGACGTTGGAGAGCGGGCAGACGGTGAGCGGCACCTGCTCATCCTTCAGCCTCGCCACTAGCTTCGGGTCCTCCATGCAGCGGACGCCGTGGTCGATGCGGACGGCCCCGAGGTCGTCCAGCGCCTGCCGGATGTACTCCGGGGGACCTTCCTCCCCAGCGTGGGCGACCCTGAGAAACCCGTGCCTTCCGGCCTCCTCGAACACGGCCTTGAAATCATCGGGCGGGTGGCCGGCCTCTGAGGAGTCGAGCCCCACCCCGACGATCCACTCCCTGTAAGGTAGGGCTTCTTGCAGGGTCTGCCAGGCCTGCTCGGCGCTCAGGTGCCTGAGGAAGCACAGGATCAGGTGCGAAGAGAGGCCCAGGCGTCGCTCGCCGTCGAGGAGGGCCCGGTGGATGCCGGTGATCGCCGTCTCGAAGGCCAACCCGCGCCCGGTGTGCGCCTGGGGGTCGAAGAAGATCTCGGCGTGGCGCGCCCCCTGGGAGGCCGCCTTCTGCAGGTAGGCCCAGGTCAGCTCGTAGAAGTCTCTCTCGTGGAGGAGCACCCTCATGCCCTCGTAGTAGAGGTCGAGGAACGACTGCAAGCCGCCGAAATCGTAGGCTCCGCGCGCCTCCTCCACGGAGGCGTACCCCAGGGTGACGCCGTTGCGACCGGCGATCTCGAACATCATCTCGGGCTCCAACGAGCCCTCGATGTGGATGTGCAACTCAGCCTTTGGCATCCCCCGCAAGAAACCGTCGGTGACGGCGGGATCCTGTGAACTCAACCCTCGATCACTCCTCCCTTGTCTCCTTAGAGTATGGATCTCCCGTACTCGCCTCTCCCGAGACACCATCGGACCCAACCCCCCTCTGCCCGCTGGCGTGAACGCGGGCAAAAGGA
>JADDPU010000296.1 GCA_016781725.1 Rubrobacter sp.
CTTCCTGCGGCTCTGGGTCGGCCAGGGGATCTCGTTCGTGGGCGACGCCATCTCCATGGTCGCGTTGGTGGTGCTGGTCGTGGAGCTAACCGGCACCGCTTCGGCCGTTGGGGGCCTTCTGGTCGTTCAGCTGTTGCCAACGCTGGCGAGCCCGCTGGTCGGCGTGCTCGCCGACCGCCTCGACCGGCGGGCCATCCTGGTCGCGAGCGACCTCGCGCGGGCGGTCCTAGTCCTCGGCATAGTCTTTACCAGGGACCTCGCCACCATCTACGTTCTGGTCTTCCTGATGGGCCTGGCCCGGACGTTCTTCAACCCCACGATCCGGGCGGCCTTCCCGAGCGTGGTCGGGGAGGGGGATCTGACGCGGGCCAACTCCCTGATCAGCGGCACCTTCAGCTTCTCAGTGATGGTCGGCCCGGCCCTCGGAGGGCTGCTGGTGGCCTCCGTAGGGGTAGACGTAGCCTTCCTGCTGGACGTCGCGACGTATCTGGTCTCGGCCGCCTTCCTCTCCCGCATCCCGCTCCCGACCCCGCGAGGCGAGAGCGGCGAGGACTTCGTCCGGGAACTGCGGGCCGGCCTGCGCTACCTCGCCGGCGCGCGCATCCCGCTGGTCGTCGTCATAGGCACCTTTCTCACCATACTCACTATCAACGTGACCGTCCCGGCGGAGGTCTTTCTCGCCAAAGAGACCTTCGAGGTAGGGGATACCGGCTATGGCCTGCTAGTGAGCCTCTGGGGCGGCGGTATGATCCTGGGCTCCGCCGTGATGGCCGTGCTGGGTGACAGGTTCAACCTGATACCCTTGTATGTTCTGGGTATCCTCGTCTCGGCCGCGGCGCTTGCGGCAACGGGGGTGGCGCCCACCTTCGTTCTCGCCCTGAGTGCCCTCACGATAGCCGGCATCTCCAACGGCATAGATAACGTGACGAGAGACACTATCCTCCAGAAGCGGGTCCCCGATGCCTTTCTGGGTCGCGTGTTCTCGATCAGGTTCCTGAGTTACAGTGTTGCAGAGTCCCTCGCCTACCCG
>JADDPU010000625.1 GCA_016781725.1 Rubrobacter sp.
GTGGAGGGCGTCGAGGACTACGCCATCTTCATGCTGGATTCCAAGGGGCGTGTGATCGGTCGGAACGCAAGATCGGGTACCCTACCGGGGCGTGACTCCCAGGCCGAGAGCCTGCACCATCAGCTTGAAGTCCTGGGCTTTGCTCGACGCCTTCAGGGCCTCTGCGTACTCCACCCGATCCTCCTCGACCAGCTTCAGCAGGGCCTGGTCGAAGGTTTGCATTCCGTAGTATCCGCCCTCCGCTATCGCCTGCTGGATCTGGCCGGTCTGGGTGGGTTCCATTATGAAGTCCTGTATCCTGCCTGTCGTAACCATGACCTCGCAGGCCGCGGCACGTCCGCCCTCTTTCGTGCGGACGAGGCGCTGTCCGATGATCCCCCTGAGCGTGCCGGCGAGCATGGTCCGCACCTGCTCGCGCTCGTGGGGCGGGAACAGGTCTATCATCCGGTTGACGGTCTCCGTGGCGTCGACTGTGTGGAGCGTCGAGAGGACGAGGTGCCCGGTCTCGGCGGCCGAGAGGGCTATCTGCGCGCTCTCCGAGTCCCGGATCTCGCCGATGAGGATTATGTCCGGGTCCTGTCGCAGCACGCGCCTTAGAGCGCGCGCGAAGGATACGGTGTCCGTCCCCACCTCTCTCTGGTTGACGATGCTCTTCACGTCCCGGTGCAGGAACTCTATCGGGTCCTCGATCGTGACGATGTGTTTGTGCATCGAGCGGTTGACCAGGTCGATCATGGCGGCCAGCGTCGTCGATTTCCCGCTGCCCGTCGTGCCGGTGACGAGTACGATTCCGCGCTCCTCCTGGGCAAGACGTGAGATCGCCTCCGGCAGGTTTAGATCCTCTAGTTTCGGAACCCCGAGCGGGATGAAGCGCATGACGATGGAGACGGCCCCGCGCTGCTTGAAGGCGTTCACCCTGAACCTGCCGACCTCCTGCACGGCGTAGGAAAAGTCCGCCTCCCCGTCCTCCTCGAACTCGCCGACCAGGTTGTCCGGGATCATCGTCCTCAAGATCCCTTCGGTGTCCTCCGACCGCAGCGCTCCCTGACCATCCAGGTAGGTGAGCTGGCCCCGCATCCTGACCGCCGGAGGAGCATCTACCTTCAGGTGCAGGTCGCTACCGCCCATCTCGACCATGCGGCTCGCCAGAGTGTCTATGTGGTTGAACATCTCCTCGCCTTTCCGGGGGACAGCCAATGGTGTCCCCGCCTCGTCTGATGCAACGCCGGTAAAGTATGCCAGGAATCACAGGAACCTGGTGCCAGCACTCCACTTGGTTGGTATATCTCTGATGAACGAAAGGCCGCTTCGCCCCACCCTGGCTACGAGCTGCTCATAGGCGGGCATGCGTCGCCGAGGTGAGGGAAAAGCCCTGCGACGACGCTCCTGTCACCTTTCTCTACCTGCATCCCGGTACTGGTATAATGGTGACCGTCCTAGAAAAAGGCAAACCTGCCGCGAGGCAGGGGCGCAAAGCCACGGACCTCTCCGAAGAGGAGGCAGCCGGGCCGCCGAAAGGAAATCACCAGTGAGCGCATCCTGTTCCGCTTACGCCCAGTCAGAGACCTTTCGTTTCGGGAAGAGCGGCACGCACCCGCCCGGCTTCGCGGTCCAGCCCGTTACGGGGATTACTTTCGTGAACGCCACCAACGACGCCCCGGCGGCCACGAGGCTTAATGGGATGGGGGCGGAGCCTTGTCTGACGACCTCTACGGTGGACTGTGTGATAGCCCGGGGACTAGCGAGGAGCCCCCGCGAGAGGTTCGTGGAGACGGGGGCGCGAGATCCTGAAGGCACGGAATCGCCCTTTAGGGCTCGCCCCGTAGGGCCGATGGGACGAAGACAGCGAGCAAGATAAAGCGGACCCAAGATCTGGGGAGGATAAGACCATGATTCAGACCGGGCTAGCCGACTACCTTCTGGACACGGTGCGGATGGGGGCGAGCGACCTGCACGTGACGGCGGGGCTGCCGCCCATGGTAAGGATAAGCGGCAGCGTCCAGCCGCTCGACTACCCGTCCCTGACGCCCAACGCGACCCGCGAGCTCATCTACGACATCCTCTCCAACGAGCAGCGCCAGCGGCTGGAGAACGATTGGGAGCTGGACTTCAGCTACGCGCTGCCGCTCTCGGCCCGCTTCAGGGTCAACGTCTACTTCCAGAAGGGGGCCCTGGGCGCGGCCTTCCGCACCGTCCCGAGCGAGATAAAGAGCCTCGCCGAGCTCGGGCTGCCAAGGGCCGTCGAGGATCTAACCGAGAAACCTCGAGGCCTCGTGCTTGTCACAGGTCCTACCGGCAGCGGCAAATCCACCACGCTCGCCGCGATGATAGACAGGATAAACGAGACAAGAGACGAGCACATCATGAGCGTGGAGGACCCGATAGAGTTCCTTCACGCCCACAAGAAGTGCATAGTAAACCAGCGGGAGGTCAGCCAGGATACCAGGAGCTTCGCCCAGGCCCTCAAGCATGTCCTCAGGCAGGACCCCGACGTCATACTCGTCGGGGAGATGCGTGATCTCGAGACTATCTCGCTCGCTGTGACCGCGGCCGAGACGGGGCACCTGGTGTTCGGGACCTTGCACACCCAGGACGCCCCCCAGACGGTCGACCGGATCATCGACGTCTTCCCGCCCCACCAGCAGCACCAGATCCGGGCGCAGCTCGCGAACGCCCTGCAGGGGATCCTCACCCAGACGCTAGTCCCCAGACGCGACGGGAAAGGCAGGGTCGTGGCCTGCGAGGTGCTCGTCCCGACGCCTGGGGTCAGGAACCTCATCCGGGAGGGCAAGAACCACCAGATCTACTCAGCCATGCAGACCGGCGGTAAGTTCGGGATGCAGACGATGGACGCGGCGCTCGTAGAGCTAGTCCGGCGGGGCCAGATCTCGCGCGAGGAGGCCGAGAAGAGATCGAGCAACCCCGAGGAGCTCCGGCGGCTCGCGGGCGGCACCTCGGTAGGGGTCAACGCCGGCGGCTACACCTCGCTGAGGAAGTAGGATCTCGGGATGGCGACGTTTACCTACAAGGCCCGCACCAGGCAGGGGGAGGTCCTCCAGGACCAGGTGGAGGGTACCGACACCATGACGGTGGCCGCCAGCCTGCGCCAGCAGGGGCTTCTGGTCATAGACGTAAAAGAGCAGGGTGCCGCCCAGAAGGACATCCTCGCGCCTTTCAAGCGGGTAAAGCTCGGCGACACGGTAGTCTTTACCAGGCAGTTCGCCACCATGATCAACGCTGGCCTCCCCATCGTCCGGGCGCTCTACGTCCTCTCCGAGCAGACGGAGAACCCGAAGCTCAAGGACGTGATCGAGCTGGTGCGCAAGGACGTGGAGGCCGGGCTGGCGCTCTCCGAGGCGCTGGAGAAGCACCCGAGCGTCTTCGACAGGCTCTACGTCGAGATGGTGCGGGCCGGGGAGATCGGGGGCATCCTCGACGGGGTCCTCCTGCGCGTAGCCGACCAGTTGGAGAAGGATCAGGAGCTCAGGCGGAAGGTCAAGAGCGCGATGACCTACCCCACGATAGTCCTGATCCTGGCAGGGCTCGCGGCCTCGTTCATGCTGATCTTTATAGTGCCGGTCTTCGCGAGGATGTTCGAGGACCTCGGCGGGACGTTGCCGCTTCCTACGAGGATCGCCATGGCCCTCTCCGACATCCTGACCAGCGTCTTCGGGATTCTCCTGTACGCCGCTCTGGGCGTCGGCGTGTTCGTGTTTTTGCGCTGGAAGAAGACCGAGCAGGGCAGGAAGGTTTGGGGCCGGGTTGTGCTGAAGATCCCGGCCAAGATCGGGGACGTCGTGCATAAGGTTGCCTTGGCCCGGTTCGCGCGCACCCTGGGCACTCTGAGCGCCGCGGGAGTGCCGATCCTGCAGGCCATCGAGATAACCGCCACTTCCGCTGGCAACTGGGTGATGGAGAACGCGCTATTGAAGAGCCGGGACGCGATCCGGGAGGGCATCCCGATCTACAGGCCCCTCGAGGACGAACCCGTCTTCCCCCCTATGGTGACGCGCATGATCGCCGTGGGAGAGGAGACCGGGGACGTGGACGGCATGCTCGGCAAGATAGCTGATTTCTACGAGTCGGAGGTGGACGCCACCGTAAAGGCGCTGACCTCCATCATAGAACCCCTGATGATAGTGGTGATCGGCGGTATAG
>JADDPU010000402.1 GCA_016781725.1 Rubrobacter sp.
CTACGCCTACCACCCCCAGTGCATCCTCGCCTACGACATGAACGGGAGGCCGCTTCCCATAAAGCACGGGGCTCCGCTGCGGCTCCGCCTGGAGACGCAGGTAGGCTTCAAGATGGCGAAGTGGATAGAGCGCATAGAGCTCGTCTCGGACTACTCGAACATCGGAGAAGGCATGGGCGGCTGGCGCGAGGACAACGTCTTCTACGACCGGGACGTGGGGATCTGAGGTAACGGCGTGATCATCGAGGACAACAGAGAGCTTACGGAGGAGCAGAAGCGCAGGGTCCTCTTGAAGGTCGAGGAGAAGGGCGTGGTCTGCGGGAGCTGCGGATCGAGGGACTTCGAGGTCGGGGAGGCCCTGTACCTTGGGTTTCTGTTCCTCAGCGAGGATAGGGACGCCTACATGGTGGCCCTCACGTGCAAGGACCCGGCCTGCGAATCTCCGCGGACCGGGATCCGGCTCCACCGACTCGATTTCTTGTGGGAGGAGTAGATCCGTGTTGAGAGACGAAACCGTGTGCGGACCACCAGGCATAGACGAAGATCTGGGCGCGGTAGCCGCCGGTATACGGGCGCTTCGCGAGCTGGCCCTCGATCCCGTCGCATCGGAAGATGGCGCGAGGGTCTACGACTTCAGCATACGGTGGGGCGTGCTGATGTCGGGGCGCCTGAAGCGCCTGGAGCACTACCACCGGGCCGGAGAGCTCACGGAGGGACAGGAGCGCGGCTACCGGCTGCTCAGGGGCGAGCTCAAGGAGGCGGCGCCGCTGGCCGAAGGCCTCGGCATCGGAGGGCCCACCGTGCCGCTGGAGGACTAGGTGCGGGGCTCCGGAGTAGCCCGGTGAGGGCGGTTGTTGCGAGCCAGGCAGAGCAAGACGCCCCGCGCGAGTGCGAATCCGAGGAGCTCTTGCGGCTCTTGCAGGAGGCAGGATTCGGGATCGTTCGGCGGTCTTACCCCCCGCGCGAGGTGATACACGAGGAAGGGGATAGGGCACCAGCGCTCTACGTGTTGACCTCGGGGATGGCCTTCCTT
>JADDPU010000416.1 GCA_016781725.1 Rubrobacter sp.
TTCACGCACTCCGGTGAATAGGGGCAAAGATCACTCATTTGGGGGATATGCCTGCCCCTTTCCGGGGGTATGCTGGGCTTGTTGCTAGTTTGGACGGGCGCAGGCCTGCCCGGGAAAGGAGAGATAGTGACCCCCGAGATGACTCCCGAGATGGAAACGCTGAAGGCCCGCCTCAAGGCCACCTGGATGTCCGGGGACTACGGGCACTTCGCCAAGTACCTGGAACCGGGCGCGATGGAGTTCCTGGGGCGGCTTCCCATCCAGGCCGGGACGCGTATGCTCGACGTGGCCTGCGGCGCGGGCCAGATCTCCATCCCCGCCGCGCGCGCCGGTGCCCGCGTGACCGGTGTCGACATCGCCACGAATTCTATCGAGCAGGCGCGCGCCCGCGCCCAAGCCGAAGGCTTGGATGCCCGCTTCGACGAAGGCGACGCCGAGATGCTGCCCTACGAGGACGCCTCGTTCGACGTGGTGGCGAGCCTCTTCGGCGCGATGTTCGCGCCCCGACCCGAGCGGGTGGCGGCCGAGCTGGTTCGCGTGTGCCGGCCCGACGGGTCGATCGTCATGGGCAACTGGACCCCCGAGGGCTTCATCGGCCAGATGTTCAAGATTATCGGCAAGCACGTGCCGCCCCCTCCTCTGATGCCGTCGCCCATGCTGTGGGGCGACGAGGCGACCGTCCGCGAGCGGCTGCGCGACGGGGTAGCGGAACTGCACCTGACCAAACGAGGGTACCCGTTCTACTATCCCTTCCCCCCGTCTGACGTGGTGGAGCACTTTCGCACCTACTACGGACCCACCAATCGGGCATTCACCGCGCTCGACGATGCGGGGCAGGCCGCTTTGCGCCGCGACCTCGAGCAACTGTGGACCGAGCACAACAGTGACACCGACGGCATGACCACCAGCATCGAATCCGAATATCTCGAGGTGGTCGCGGTTCGAGAATAACCGATCATCCCCTACCTAAAGGAGGGTTTCCCCGAGAACCAGCACAACCCTCTATGTGGGGCAAGCGAG
>JADDPU010000120.1 GCA_016781725.1 Rubrobacter sp.
CGGCGCGTGCTGGGCGACCCAGCCTATCTTGCGGTGTCCCTCGGGGGCGAGGGCGGGGTCTTTGATGTGGGATTCCCGGATCAAGGTGGCTCTCCTACTCCGTGTTTTCTCTGGAGGGCCGTCGCCCTCCCCGAGTCGCACGTAAGTTTACAGGCGGGGCGAGAGCTATGCTGCCGCGACGGTCTCGTGGTATGAATGGCCCATCGAGAGGGAGCACAGATACCGGATCACCGCCGCCTGGGTGAGCTACCTCGTCATCCAGGTGATCTGGTTGATCTGCGTCTTCGCAACACCCCTGGCCCTCGAGCTCTACCCTTCGAAGCTGTGGGCCGTGCCGTTCTGCCTGGTCACGGTGGCGAACGGGCTGCACATGATCTTTTTCCGCTACGAGTACAACGCGGTGGTGCGCCGGGCGGTCCGCATCCTACCCTACGCCCGCTTCCTGACCCCCTCCCAGAGGGACCCTAGATACTTTCTGCCGCTCGGCACCGCCTACGCGCTCTTCGGCCTCGCCTCGATCTTGCTGGTCATCGCGGCGTGAGCGGTCCCCGCTCCGCGAGCACTCCCGCAAGCGCCTCGGGGCGGTCCGTCATGACGACGTCGACGCCGAGGTCGAGCAGCCGGCGCATCTCGGCGGTATCGTTTATGGTCCACGCGTCCACCCGCACCCCGCGCGCGTGGGCAGCCCTCACGAACCTGCGCGTCACCAGCGCCAGCCTCCCGTAAGTGACGGGGACCTGGAGCGCTTCGTAGCCCGGCTTGAGCACCCCCTCTAGACGGAGCGCGCTCAAGAGGTAGAAGACCGCGATCTCCCGTCTGGAGGCGCCGGTGGCGACGCTACCGCCCGAGACCTTGCGTACCCGCCTGACCGCGGCGTGGCGCTCGGAGACGACGAGGGCGCGCCCCTCGGCGCCAGCGCTCCGCAAGACCTCGATAACCGCCCCCTCGCAGCCGGCCCTGAGGTCCTTTATGTCGATGTTGATCGAGACGCCAGGGAACTCTTCTAATACCTCAGCCAGCGTCGGAATCTCGAGGCCAAGGCCACGATAGGGATACGTCATTCCCCCATCCGGGCTGAAGCCGTGGCCGGCATCCAGGCCCTTGAGCTCCCTCAACGTCGCCGCCTCGACGGCGCCGGAGCCGCTAGTGGTGCGGTCAACGGTGGCGTCGTGGATGACGACGACGTGCCCGTCACGGGTCAGATGAACGTCGAGCTCCAGGCCTCCGGCCCCCACCTCCACTGCCATTCTGAAAGCTTCCAAAGTGTTCTCTGGGGCCCGCGCCGAGTCGCCGCGGTGGGCGAAGTTTACGGGCCAGTCGCTTCGGACGGTCCGGGGCTCCTGCTTGCGCCGCGTGGCGGCGACGAGGTATCCGAGCACCGCGAGCGCGGCCAGAACTAACCACTTTCGACCCATCCACAGAACTTAGCACACGCCGCGTTCGGCGGCGTTGATTCCACTATGTGTCTCTCGTATACTCTGCGGGCTGCCCTGTCGGAGTGGCGGAATTGGTAGACGCGCTAGGTTGAGGGCCTAGTCCCCGATAAGGGGGTGGGGGTTCGAGTCCCCCCTCCGACACCACGTTCTTCGCGCCTCGGGACGGCGCTTGGCGCTGTGACGCCTTATACGCCCGGGTTCTCGTCTGGGTGTATAATTGTTGTGGACTCGCCTGTTCTCCCCATCCTCCCCGGGCGAGTCCCTCTTCGTGGCCTCGATCGGGGCCGGAGATCACGCCGTCCCTATTGGCACCCCCGCAAACGCGGCGCACGACGGCCTCTGCACCCGCTCACGAGCGCCGCCAACAGCGCGAACGGCCAGGATCGGCTAACGCTTCACGAGCCTCTCCTCCGGGCCGCCAGGATAGAGCCTTGCGGCGGGCTCTGGCCGTGGACGCGCTAGCCCAGGAAGTACAGGGTAACGTTCGTCAGCGCGAAGAGGGCCACGACGACCAGGGTCAGGCGGGTCAGGTTCTTCTCCATGATCGTCGTCCCCGAGAAGGTGCCGCCGATACCGCCGCCTAAAGAGGAGGAGAGCCCGCCCCCCTTCCCCGAGTGGAGGAGTATCAGCCCGACGAGGGCTATGCAGAAGATGGTGTGGAAGAACGCTATCACGTAAGTCATGGAGCCTACTTTACCACACGCCCTCGGGGCGCCCCACTAGTCCTGGCGGGAGACGGAGTTCTGCGCGGCCTCTATCAGCTCGACGAACGATTCCACCTCGAGGCTAGCCCCGCCGACCAGGGCGCCGTCGACGTCTCTTTGGGCCATGATCTCGGCCGCGTTGCCGGGCTTTACGGAGCCGCCGTAGAGGATGCGAACGCCCTCGGCGAACCCTTCGCCTCTGGACTCTCTTAGCAGGTCCCGTATCTTGCCGATGGCGTCCTGCGCGTCGTCCGGGGTGGCAGTCTCGCCCGTACCTATGGCCCAGATGGGCTCGTAGGCGAAGATCAGGTCCTCGCCGCCGGCGTCTTCGAGATCCTCGATCACCCGCCCGACCTGCCCCGAGACCTTCTCCCACATGCCGTCGGGCGAGGAGTCGCGCTCTTCCTTGGTCTCCCCGACGCAGACGACGGGCAACAGGCCGGCCTGCACCGCGCGCCTCGCTTTGCGGGCGACCATCTCGTCGGTCTCGCCGAAGAGCTCGCGCCGCTCGGAGTGGCCCACGATGACGGCCCTGGCCCCGAGGTCGAGGAGCATCGGTGCCGAGACCTCCCCGGTAAAAGCGCCGGAGTCCTCGTAGTAGAAGTTCTGCGCCCCGGCGATGACCGCCGAGCCCTCAGACATCCTGGCGACCTCGTGCAGGCAGGTGAAAGGCGCGAAGACGGCCACGTCGACCTCCTCCGCGTCCGCCGCGCGCGGCAGGAGGCCCGCCGTGTACTCCTGCGCCTCAGCAACTGTCTTGTTCATCTTCCAGTTTCCGGCCATCATCGGGCGTCGGGGCATGGGCTCTTCTCCTTTTCTCCTACTTGTCCGGCAGGACGGCCACGCCTGGCAGCTCCTTGCCCTCGACGTACTCGAGCGAGGCGCCGCCCCCTGTCGAGATGTGGCTCATCCGGTCATCCAGGCCAAGCTTGTTGACCGCAGCCACCGAGTCGCCGCCGCCGATGACGCTGGTCGCGCCCCCTGAGCTCGCCCCCGCGACGGCGCGGGCGACGCCCTCGGTACCCTTGGCGAACGCCTCTATCTCGAAGACGCCCATCGGCCCGTTCCAGAAGATCGTACGCGCCTCCCCGACGCGCTCCTCGAAGAGCCCGACGGTCTCGGGGCCTATATCCAGCCCCATCTTTCCCGACGGTATGCCGTCTACGGCGACCGTCACGGCCTCGGCGCCCTCCTCCATCTTCTCGGCGACTACCACGTCGACGGGCAGCACAAGCCTCTCCCCCGCCTCGTCCATCAGGCGCCGCGCCTCGTCGAGGTAATCGTCCTCGACGAGGGAGTCGCCCACCTCGTACCCTCGGGCCTTGAAGAACGTAAAGCACATAGCGCCGCCGACGAGGAGGGAGTCGGCCTTGTGGAGCAGGCTCTCTATCACGCCGAGCTTGTCCGAGACCTTGGCCCCGCCCAGGATGGCGACGAACGGGCGCTCGGGGTCTTCGAGGACCCCGTCGAGGTAGTCGATCTCCTCCTCCAGCAGCAATCCGGCGGCGGCGGGGAGCCTCTCCGCCACCCCGACGGTCGTCGCGTGCGCCCTGTGAGCGGCGCCGAAGGCGTCGTCGACGTAAAGGTCGGCCAGCGCCGCCAGCTGGTCTGAGAAGTCCACCCCATTCTTCGTCTCGCCCGGGTAGAAGCGGGAGTTCTCGAGCAATACGATGCCCGCTTTGTCCCAGTTTTCCAGGGCCTCCTCGACCTCGGGGCCGACGGCGGCGTCGAGCTTGAGGACGGGCTCGCCCAGCAGCTCTTCGAGCTTCGCGGCGACCGGGTCCATCGCGTACTTCGGGTCGGGCTCGCCCTTCGGGCGGCCGAGGTGAGAGATCAGGACCGGATGTGCACCCTCGGAGAGGAGGTGCCGAATGGTCGGCAAAGCCCGCACGATACGCGTGTCGT
This sequence comes from Rubrobacter sp., assembly GCA_016781725.1. GTDB lineage: Bacteria > Actinomycetota > Rubrobacteria > Rubrobacterales > Rubrobacteraceae > Rubrobacter_D. The sequence continues at coordinate 4,046 of JADDPU010000120.1, forward strand.
CGGTGACCTCGCCGTCCTTGACCGGCACGTTGAAGTCCACGCGCACCAAGACCCTCTTGCCGCGCACGTCGAGGTCCCTGACGCTCTTTTTGTTCATGTGCCTCCCTCCGGTCGGCGGCATCAGGTCTCAGGTTTCATCTGTTCGTAGCTTGCGGGCGTCGCCCTCACCCGGCCACCGGGTGCACCGCTCATCTCTCAGCCCCGCGGTGCGGCCTGGCCGCGGAAGCGAGCCCCGGCCGCACCCCTAACGGTCTTACCCGACGGCTGATGCCTGTGGCCTGATACCTTCCCTACAGCCTCTCGCCCATGTACTGCACGAGGTCCACCGTGCGGTTGGAGTAGCCCCACTCGTTGTCGTACCAGCCAAGGACCTTGACGCTGTCGCCGTTCGCCATGGTGAGCGGGGAATCGAAGATACAGCTCGCCGGGTTGCCGACGATGTCGCTCGAGACGATCGGGGCTTCCGAGTACTCGAGGACGCCCGAGAGGTCGCCTTCGGCGGCCTGCCTGAAGGCGGAGTTCACCTCGTCCGCGCTCACCTCGGTATCGAGGCGGGCTACGAAGTCGGTGATCGAGCCGTCAGGGACGGGGACGCGCATCGCCATCCCGTCCACCTTGCCCTGCAGCTCGGGGTAGATAACACCGGCAGTCCTGGCCGCCCCGGTCGAGGTCGGGACAATGTTGTTGGGGGCCGACCGGGCGCGCCTCGGGTCCTTGTGCGCAGCGTCGAGCAGGCTCTGGTCGTTGGTGTAGGCGTGCACGGTGGTCATGTAGCCGGACTGGATCCCGAAGTTCTCCTGCAAGACTTTGACCAGCGGGATGATGCAGTTGGTGGTGCAGCTGGCGTTGGAGACTATGTTGTGCGCTTCGGGGTCGTAGGACTCGTGGTTGACCTTGTAGACGAAGGTGGCGTCCACGTTCTTGGCGGGGGCCGAGATTACCACCTTTTTGGCGCCGCCCTCGATGTGCGCGGCTGCCTTCTCGCCGTCGGTGAACACGCCGGTGGACTCGACGATCACGTCGGCGCCCACGTCGCCCCAGGGGATCTGCGAGGGATCGCGCTCGGCGAAGGTCTTTACCTCGCGCTCACCGATGCGCAGCACGCTGCCGTCGAGCTCTACGTTCTCCGGCCAGATGCCGTGAACGGAATCCCGCTTGAAGAGGAGCGCGAGGCTCTCCATGGGCATCAGGTCGTTGACAGCCACGATCTCGATCTCGTCGTCGCTGCGCTCTATAGCCGCCTTGGCCGTCAAGAGTCCGATACGACCGAACCCGTTTATTCCTACCCTCACAGCCACTCTTATCTCCCGTCTCTAGTTTACGACCGAACCTTTATTTTGCCCGAATTGCCCGACGATTAACACTCCCGCTATCCGGCCAACTCTACCAGCCTCCTGAGGCGGTGGTTCGCCGCGCTCTTGGAGAGCCCCCCGAGGCGCGCAAGCTCGGCGAGCGAGGCGTCCGGGTTCTCCAGCCGCAGCTCGAGCATCTCGCGCAGCGCCGGGGGCAGAAGCTCGGGGTCCAGTGTTTCGAGCGCCCTCTGCTGGCGGGCTGCGGCCGTCGCCGTGCGGCCGGCGTTCGCCGCGTCGAAGTTGGTAACGCGGTTGGCGTTGGCCTTAGCCTCACCGAGCACCGCCCTGGCCTCGTACTCGAGTACCGCGTCGTTCAGCCCCATCTGGGCCAGGACCGTGGTGATGCCGTCGGCGCTCTTGGTGTAGGCTACCCACCGCCCGCGGCGCCGGGCGATGTTCAGGGGAGCACGCGAGTAGGCAGCGACGCGCCGGACGAAGTCCTCGTCGCGGTGGACGAACTCGAGGTGGTGGCCGCCCCGGCCGCCTGGCCGGGTCACCGAGCCCGCGCCCTGGAACGCGCCCCTCAGGTAGGCGGTCCGGTCCGCGGCGGCGCGTGAGGCGCGCGCGAACCGCAGCTCGTCCGCCGCCTGGATGGCCCCGTTGCCCTCGGTGCGCACAGCGTAGCGGGTGCGGCCGAAGCGGTCCCGGCCGGCGGGCGAGAGCCTCGAGTCGAGCCCGAACTCCGAGCGCCAGAGGCGCACTGCGGCCCTCGCCACCGCCGCGCTCGAGGTGCGGACAGTCACGCCCCCTCCATCCCAGACGCCGGCCGCGTCCACCAGGCCGGCGAGCTCCGCGCGGTCGGCCCGCCCGGGGTTGGAAGCCGACTCAGCGGCTAGCTGGCGCCGCGCCTCAGAGGCGAACGAGGGCAGCCTCGCACACCTCCCTGGCGAGCCGCCCGGGGTCGTGCCTTACCCCGGCTGCGGCGTCCTCCGAGAGAAGGTCGGCCTCTCGCACCCTGAGGCCCATCTCGCGCAGGACCTCCCGGTCGACCTCGACCGGGGCGGCGCCCTCCGCCGCGTAGCGGGCGAGGAGCTCTGGCGGAAGGTCCCCAGAGTGGACGAGCACGTCGGTGACGACGTCGGGCCCGACGTGGGCGGCTATGGCCCTTACGTGGTCGGAGACCGCGTAGCCGCCGGTCTCCCCGGGCTGGGTCATCGCGTTCGCCACGTAGACGACCGGGCCAGAGAAGTCCCTCAAAGCCTCCCTGACCCCGCCGCCGAGCAGGGCCGGGATCGTGCTGGTGAACAGGCTCCCGGGACCTAGGACGAGCACGCCGGCCGCCCCTATGGCCTCGACGACCCCTGACGGCGCCGGTATCCCGGCGGGCTCGACGGCGACCTCGACTACCTCTTTGCCGGTCTCGTGCACCACTGACTCCCCGCGCGTCACGGTCCCGTCGGCGTAGCGGACTACGAGGGTAAGGCTCTCGGTTGCCGCCGGGAAGACCCTGCCCTTTATCCTGAGGAAGCGGGCGGCCTGCTCGACCCCCTCGCAGAAACCCCCGGCCATGTCGGCTAGCGCCGCGATGATGATGTTGCCGACGCTGTGGTCGTTCAGGTCGCCCGGGGCCTCGAAGCGGTAGTTGAAGACCTCGGCGAGCCTGCGGCGTTCCGCGAGCGCGACCAGGCAGTTCCTGACGTCACCTGGAGGTGCAACCCCGAGCTCCTGCCTGAGCCGACCGCTCGAGCCCCCGTCGTCCGCGACGGTGACCACCGCAGTGAGGTCCCCTACCATCTCCTTAAGCCCCGAGAGCAGAACGGGTAAGCCCGTCCCGCCGCCGAACGCCACAACCCGCAACTCCTCAGCCCTGCTCACGTGCCGAGTATAACCGGGAGCACCTAGCCCGAGAGCCTGGCGCGGTCGTGGGGCTCGGTGAGGTCGAGGATCGGCCCTTTCGGCACGATCCGGGTCGGGTTGATGCTCTCGTGGCTCTGGTAGTAGTGCTTTTTTATGTGATCCATGTTGACAGTCTCGGCGACGCCCGGGGTTTGGTAGAGATCCTTCAGGTAGCCCCACAGGTTCGGGTAGTCCACGATGCGCCTGAGGTTGCACTTGAAGTGGCCGTGGTAGGCGGCGTCGAAGCGCACGAGCGTGGGAAAGAGGCACCAGTCGGCCTCGGTAATGCGATCCCCGCACAGGTAGCGGCGGGTCGAGAGCGCCTCCTCCCACCCGTCGAGGGCGTCGAAGAGCTCCGTGACGGCCTCCTCGTAGGCCTCCTGGGTGGTGGCGAAGCCGGAGCGGTAGACGCCGTTATTGACGGGCTCGTAGATGGCGTCTATGGTCGCGTCGATCTCCTCGCGCAGCCCTTCGGGGCAGAAGTCCGCGTCGATGGCGGCGAAGTCCTCGAACTGGGTGTCGAGCATGCGGACGATCTCGCGCGACTCGTTGTTGACGATGGTCCCGGTCTCCTTGTCGAAGAGGACAGGGGTCGTGACCCGGCCGGTGTAGCCGGGGTCGGCCCTGGCGTAGACCTCCCTCAGGTAGTGGGCGCCGTTGACCGTGTCAGGGATGACGCCGGGCTCGTCGTGGAAGGCCCAGCCGTCCTCGCCCATAAAGGAGCCGGCCGCAGAGAGCCCTATAACATCCTCAAGCCCCTTCAACTTGCGCAGGATGGCGGTCCTGTGCGCCCAGGGGCAGGCCCACGCTATGTACAGGTGGTAGCGGCCCGCCGCGGCCGGGTAGCCGCTGCTGCCGTCCGCCGTGATCCAACCGCGAAAGCTCGTCTCGGAGCGTACGAAGCGTCCGTCCGTGTTCTGCCACTGCCTCTGCGTCTTCCATTCACCCTCGACCATCATGCCTGGCATCGTGCCTCCAGATCGTAGGTTGCTAGTATCAGGCTACGGCTCTCTCGCAACCTGCCCCCTCGCCGAACGATTCTAACCGCTGCTCCGACCCGAGCGTAGCAGGAGGCTCGTTCTCCCGAGGCCTACCGCTCTACGTCCCTGTGCCTGACGAAGAGATCGATGCCGGTGTCCTCCTGGCGCAGACGTCTGGCCAGCTCCTCGGTGATGGCGACGGAGCGGTGGCGTCCGCCGGTGCAGCCGATACCGAGGGTGAAGTACGTCTTTCCTTCGGCGGCGTAGCGGGGGATGAGGAAGGAGAGCAGGCCGCCCGTTCTCGCGAGGAACTCCTTACAGTCATCCGAGCCCAGCACCGCCTCGCGCACGGGGGCGTCGTGGCCCGTCAGGGGCCTGAGGTCGGGGTCGTAGTGCGGGTTCGGCAGGAAGCGGACGTCGAGAAGGGTGTCCACGTCGAGGGGTGTGCCGTGCTTGAAGCCGAAGGAGAGCAGGCTGACGGTCAGCCTGCTCGAGAAGGACTCGGCGAGCCTCTTGAAGCGGAGGCGGGAGTCCAGCGCCGAGTAGCCGGAGGTGTCCACGACGAGGTCGGCCATCTCCCGCAGGGTCGCGAGATCCCGCCTCTCCCGCCGGATGGCCTCGAGCACGTCGCCTCCCCGGGCCGCCGGGTGGGGCCTGCGGCTCTCCTTGTAGCGCCTGACGAGGGTCGGGTCGTCCGAGTCTATGAAGAGGATGCGGTGCTCCCAGCCGCTATCCTCTACCACCGCCTGGAGGCTGCGCTCGAGCTCCTCGCCGAAGTAGCGCCGCCCGCGCATGTCCATGACCAGGACCACCCCGTCGGGCCCGCCGTTGCCCTGCGCGGTGGTCTCCATGACGGCCGGGATCATGCGCGGCGGCAGGTTGTCTATGCAGAAGTAACCCGCATCCTCGAAGGCCTGGAGCGCGTTGCTCTTGCCCGCGCCAGAGAGACCGGTGATGATAAGCACCCGGCGTTTGCCGGAGACTTGAGGGTCCACGACCCCCGGCGCTCCTTCACTCACGCCGCGTCGCCCAACCCCTCCTGCAGTGTACGGACCATCACGCAGACCGAGGTTAGCACCCTGTCACCCCGGTTGCAACGCCAACCCCTCTGTTTAAGCGGGATTTAACCGGCGAGGCGTCACGCTAGAGGTTCGGGCCGCAAGCGAACCGCGCCTCGCGGCCTCCCACCGCCCGCGATCGGATGCGGACACGACCCCTATCTATGGACCCTTGCGTGGACCTCTCGGGCCACCCTGCCGGGCAGCCCGGGGACGGCTTCGAGCTCTTCGAGGGAGGCGTTCAGGAAGGCTTCGGGGGTGCCGAAGTGGGCCAGGATCTTCTTTTTGCGCTGGGGACCCACGCCGGGGAGCTCGTCGAGGACGGAGGCCGTCATGGCCCGACCCCGCAGCTCGCGGTGGTAGGTGTTCGCGAAGCGGTGGGCCTCGTCGCGGACGCGCTGCAGGAGGTGCAACTCAGGGGAGTTGCGTTCCAGGATCACCGGCTCGGGCCTGCCAGGCTGGAAGACCTCTTCGTCGCGCTTGGCCAGCGAGCGCACCGGGATGTCCGGGAGGTCCGATCCCACGCCGAGCTCCTCGAAGACCGGCACGACCGCCGAGAGCTGTCCCTTGCCGCCGTCGAGCAGGATCAGGTCGGGCTCGGGGAACTTCTCGTCGTTCGCCTTTAGCCGCTCGAGCCTGCGCCTTATGACCTCGGCCATGCTCGCGAAGTCGTCGGCGCCCTCGACGGTCCGGATCCTGAACCGCCGGTACTCGCCCTTGGCCGGCCGTCCTCCTTGAAAGACGACCATCGAGGCCACGGAGTTGGTCCCCATGGTATTGGAGATGTCGTAGCACTCTATCCTGACAGGCAGCTTGGGCAGCGCGAGCTCCTCGCGCAGGGCGTCCAGGGTCGAGGCGACCTTGCCGCGCTTGGCCTCCTCCAGGGCCCGCTCGTGCTCGAGCCCGGCCTCCGCGTTGCGGGCGGCCATCTCCAGGATGCGCCGCTTGTCCCCCCGCCGCGGGCGGCGCACCTCGACCCTCGTGCCGCGCAGCCCCGAGAGGTGCGCGGCGAGGGTGGCCAGCTCCTCATCCCTCTCGTCCGACTGGAGGAGGACCTCGCGCGGGACGGCGGCCGTCCCGTAGTACTGGGGGACGAACTGCAGGGCGACGTCCTCCGCCCGCGACTCGCCGTAGTTATCCAAAAGAAAAGAGTCGCGGTTCACGATCTGCCCCTCGCGCACGGCGAAGACCTGCACGCAGGCGGACTCGCCCTCGGCGTACGCCCCTATGGCGTCGAAGGAGTCTTCCGAGGCGATGGTCGCCTGCTGTCGGTCGCGGACGTAGGAGAGGGATTGGACCTCGTCGCGCAGCTTCGCGGCCCGCTCGAAGTCCATGTTCCTTGCGGCCTCGCGCATCGCGTCCTTACGGTCCCGGATCAGGCCGTCCACCCTTCCCTCGAGAAAGGCGACGACGTCGGCGATTATTTCGTCGTACTCCTCTTTCGTCACAGCCCCGATGCAGGGCGCCACCGAGCGCCCGATGTGGTAGTTGAGGCAGGGCACCCCGCTCCTGCGTCCAGGCTCGGGGCCGCGGCACTTGCGAAACGGGAACGTCTTGTTCAAGACGTCGAGCGTCGAGCTTACGGCGCCCGCGCTCGGGAAGGGGCCGAAGTAGCGGTGGCGCGGGTCGTGGGCGGCGCGCGTGGCGTAGACCCGCGGGTACTCGTCGCCGGTGGTCACCACGATGTAGGGGTAGCTCTTGTCGTCCTTGAGCGAGGCGTTAAAGCGCGGGCGGTGGCGCTTTATCAGGTTCGCCTCGAGGACCAGAGCCTCGGTCTCGCCCGCCGTGACGATAAAGTCTATCTGCCTGACGCGCCCGCGGAGCTCCGCTATCTTCGGGCGCCCGTCGCCGGAGCGGGTAAAGTAGCTCGACACCCTGCTCCTGATGTTCTTGGCCTTGCCCACGTACACGACCTTCTCTTCGGCATCCTTGAAGATGTAAACGCCGGGGGAGGTCGGGAGGTGGGATCTGTCGGGGAATCCGTTCTCGGGCATCGGATCGATTATATCGCGCCTGGGTGTCTTCCCCGGGTCAGCGGGGCTTGCGGCGGCGGGGTTCTCGGCGCCGGATCTCCGCTCCGGGCGGGATCATGTCGTCCCCGCCGGCCCTGGCGTAACCAGCCCCGCTCACGTACCCCCCGATAGCCCCCGAGACCGTCGAGATCAGGACGCCTGCCACCCCGATAGGGTCGAAGTCCGTCGCAAGGGTCGCGAGCCCCGCGACCACCGCGAGCGCAGCCCCGATCAGGGTAAGCCTGCGCCTGCGTTCGAAATCTACCCCCCTGGCGTAGAGCGCATACAGCGCGAGGGCGGTCGCGGCTAGCGTAAGGGGGACGAAGGCGTAGAAGGCGAGGCTCCCGCCGAGGTTCGGGAAGACTACGGTCTGGAAGATCTGGTCCCTCCGGTCGAGCCCGAAGGCGATGGCGAGCCAGACCACGGAGAAGAAGCCGCTCCACCCGATGAGGGCCCCTATCCCCGTCCCGACGCGGGTGCCGCGGCGGCGCTGCGTCCGGAAGGTGCGCGCGCCGAGGACTGCCGCAAGGGCCATGCCTGGCAGCAGCAACGCCGTACCCAAGAACGCGAGCCGGGGCGGGAGGTATCCGTAGACCTCACCGGCACCGACGTAGCGGAAAGGCAGCGCGAGAAAGAAGTTGGCAGCGAGAAAGACGAGCATCCCAAGGTACATCCAGGTGACGCACCCGAAGGCCCGCCGGTAACGCGGCCTGAGCCCCTGGCGCTCCTCGCCTGCGGGGGAGCCGTTGCGCCTATCCGACAAGGTTCTCTGCCACCTTCCCGGCCCCGAAGTGATCGAGCAGCGTCGGGGCGACGTCCGTGATCCTCCGCGGCGCGGACACCCCGCTGGCGAGCACGAAGACCTCGGAGTCGCTGGCGTGCAGCGAGCCGTGATCGCTCGCCACGTGGTACCCGCCCGAGACTTCCCCGAACGTGTAGCCCGGTGCCGCGGAGAGCACCACGTCCCCGCACCGGGACGAGCCCAGGCACCCCCACAGCCGCTCCAGCGCGTCCGGGTACTCGCCGTAGCGCACCTCGCCCCCGGAGACGTCGAGGTCGAGCGCGCGCGGGTCGCCCTCGAGCTCCCACGAGCGCCCGAAGGTGTCGCCCGGGCCTGGGCCCGGTCTGAACCGGATCGCAGACCCCAACCGGCGGACCATCGCCCACTCTCCTTCCATCCACGCGGCAAGGTCCACGCCGCGACGCCCGAGGAGGTTCTCGACTACGTCTCCCAACTCGACGTCCTCGCGGAGGTAGAGGAGCGCCGCACGCCCGTTCGGGACCACGACGACCGTGGTCCCGTTGGCGAACCGCGCCCTCACCCCGGAGGAGACCTTCTGGCCCAGGATCCTGCGCAGGTCCACGTGGCGGCGCCCCGGGAGGAGCGGCGCGTGCCCGTGGTCGGAGAGGGCCAGGACGGCGTAGTCTTCCAGAATCCGCTCGACCCCGCCGCCGGCGTCGAAGATCCTGGCGACGTACCCGTCGGCCTTAGCTACCCAGCGGCGCTGGGCCTCGAGGCCGTGGTGGTGGGCTATGGAATCCCCCTTGAAGAGGTAGACGAGGTTGAAGGGCGCGGCCTTCTCGGCGACGAGCACCGCGCCGACGCGGGCCGCGTATTCGTCGTTGATCCCCACCGACCGCCGTAGGCCGCCGCTGGCCCTGCGGCCGTTGTGCCCGGTCTCGCGGCTGTAGAACAGGTCGCCCATAAAGTATTCCTTCGGCCCCTCGACCGAGGGCCCGAGGTAGCGGCCGTTCTTGCGGTAGCGCTCGACGGTCTTCAGCCGGATGGGGTGCTTGTGCGGCCCGCGCCTTACCGGGAAGTTCACGCAGGCGCCGTCGAAGCCGCGGTCGTGCAGCGTCTCGAAGAGCGTGGAGGCGTACAGGTCGTCGCGGTTCATGCGCCAGACGTTGTTGTGGAAGACCTTTATGGGGCCGGTCGCCATCACGGTCTCGGTCATCGCGCCGTAGACCACCACCCGCCGCTCTTCCTCGTCGTACCAGGCGTGCCCCACGATACCGCTCCCGGACGGGGCCTCCCCCGTGGCTATGGCCGCCGTCGCCGCCGGCGTTATGCTAGGGAAGACCGAGACCGCGTCCCAGACAGCCTCCCCCCTCTCGGCCAGCGCGCCCAGGTTCGGGGCCTCGCCTGCGCGGATGGCGGCCTGCAGCACGTCGGGGCGGATGCCGTCGAGCACCAGCAATAGTACCGGCCTGGGCGAAGCCTTGTTGTCGGGACTCGTCAAAGCCCGTTAATTCTATCCCGTGTAGGGCGCCCCGGAGCGAGCCCGCCTCACTCCACCGAGCAGCGCGAAAAGGCAGACCCGAGTCACGGTGTGACTCCGGTCTGCCTCGAGCCTCTAGGTCGCGCGAGTCAAGACTCTTCGCGCGCCAGGCGGCTGTGGGTGCGGCTGTAGGCGAAGTAGAACACGATCCCTATCGCCATCCAGACGAAGAACCGGACCCAGGTGCCGGCGGTCAGGAAGCCCATGAGGAGGAAGCACGAGACGGCGGCGAGCACGGGCACTACGGGGTAGCCCGGCACCTTGAATGCCCGCGGGAGGTCGGGCCGCGTCCGCCGGAGCACGATGACGCCGACGGAGACCAGCACGAAGGCGGCGAGCGTCCCGATGTTGACCAGCTCCGCGAGCGCCGTCAGCGGGAGCCAGAACGCGAGGATCGCCGCGACGGCGCCGGTGATGATCGTGATCCGGTGCGGGGTTCGGTAGCGGGGATGGACCCGCGAGAACCATAGCGGGAGCAGGTTATCCCGGCTCATGGCGAAGGCCACCCGGCTCTGGCCGAGTATCAGGATCATCACGACCACCGTGAGCCCGATGAGTATCGCGAGCGAGACGATCAGCTGCGCAGCCGGGAAGGGCGTCACCTCGAGGGCCGTGGCCGCCGGGGCTGAGGTGGCCAGCTGGTTGTAGGGCCTGAGCCCGGTAAAGACTATGGACGCCAGAATGTAGAAGACCGTGCAGATGGCCAGGGAGCCGAGGATCCCAATAGGCAGATCCCTCTGGGGGTTGCGCGCCTCCTCGGAGGTGGTGGCCACGATGTCGAAGCCGATGTAGGCGAAGAAGACCAGCGCCGCCGCCGTGAAGATGCCGGTGATGCCGTATATGGTATCTATCCCGAGGAGGCTCGGCAGGACGTACACTTGAAGTGCGTCCGCCCCTGGCTTCGGTGCCGGGATGAAGGGCGTGAGGTTCGCCGCCTTTATAAAGAATATCCCGAAGCCTATGATGAACACCGTTACGAGGATCTTGATC
>JADDPU010000421.1 GCA_016781725.1 Rubrobacter sp.
CACCTTCTCGATCAACGACCCCGGCACCGCCGATACCCACACGGTGGACGGCACCAGCTGCGGCGCCAACGGCACAAAGGTCTCCGAGACGGCCAGCTCCATCGACTGCAATTTCCCTGACGGCACCAAGACGTCCGTGGTCTCCGCGAGCGTCTCCGACGACGACGGCGCCTCCGGCTCGGACTCCAAGACCGTGAGCATAGCCAACGTCGCGCCCGTCCTCAGCAACCTGCAGATCACGGGCGCCAGCCAGACGGCTTGCCTCACCGGCGGCAACAACGTCAGCATCTCCTTCGACGTGACCGACCCGGGCGCCGACAGCTTCACCCGCTCGGTCAACTGGGGCGACAACAACACGGACGCCCTGCTCAGCCACAACTACGCCTCCGCCGGCAGCTACCTCATCGAGGTGGGTGGCACGGACGGCGAAGATGCCGCCGCCACGCTGGCCGCGAGCAACAGGGTCTCCCTGACCTACAGCATGAGCACCAGCCTCCTTGCCCCGGTGAACCTCAACGGCACCAGCATCTTCAAGTACGGGAGCACGATCCCGATGAAGATCAAGATCGTCGACTGCGCCAACAACCCGGTGAGCGGCCTCAACCCCTCGATCCAGATCGTTAAGCTTAGCGCGGACGCACCTTCCGGTGAGATCAACGAGCCGACCAACTCGACGAGTGGCGCCGACACCACCGGCTTCATGCGCTACGACAGCACCAACGGGCAGTACATCTACAACCTGGCCACCAAGTTCCTGACTGACCCGCAGGCCACCTACAGGGCGGTCATCGGTGAGGGAAGCTCCACGCCCAACCCGATGAAGAGCCAGACCTTCGGCCTCAAGAAGTAGTAGAAGGGAGCTAGAGCAACCAACGAAGGGCAACGCAAACTAAGGAGAGCGCCGGTCTTCGGATCGGCGCTCTCCCTTAAGTCGAAGAGGGCAGAGAAAACCGTCGTCCCGGCGACGACCGACTGAAACATAGGAGGGGTCCTGAA
>JADDPU010000605.1 GCA_016781725.1 Rubrobacter sp.
AAGCACAGGATAGACTACCGGCACCTCAGTTGGTCGCTGGTCAGGAAGCCGGGGGCGTTCGCTGCTTACCGGTACCGGGACGAGTTGTTCCCGAGCCTGGCGTTCCGCAGGGCATACGACCGTCTGACACAGGGAGCGCCCGAGCGCGCCGATCGCGAGTACGTGAGGCTCCTGCATCTGGCGGCCTCGACCTCCGAGCTGGATGTGCAGGCAGCGCTGATGCTCCTGCTCGAGTCCGGAGGCGTACCCACGTTCGATGCGGTGCGTGAACTGGTCAGGGAACCGAAGCCCGTGCACGTGCCGGAGCTCGCACCTGCAAAGCTAGATTTTAGCCCCTACGATTGGCTGCTGGCAGGTGGTGCCGGATGAACAGGCACGCCGAGCTCAAGGGGATGCTGAAAGCTTTGAGGCTGCCGACGATGTCGGGCTGCTTCGAGGAGTTGGCAGTGAAGGCGGCCAGGGAGAGCCTAACGCACGAGGTTTTCTTCTACGAGTTGGTGAGGGCCGAGTGCGAGGACAGGCAGCAGCGCAAGATCGCGAGACTGCTCAACAAGTCGGGGCTGCCCGAGGGCAAGACTTTCCGGACCCTCGAGATGGAGCGATTCCCCCCTGTGGTCAGGCAGCAGCTCGAAGGGCTCAGGAGCGGTGCGTTCCTCGAGGACGCTATCAACATCGTGGCGGTGGGTAGGCCCGGGGCGGGGAAGTCGCACGCCCTGGCCGCGGTGGGCAGCGAGCTCGTCATGCATGGGAGGGCTGTGTTGTGGGTGCAGACGGCCAGCCTCATGCAAAAGCTGCTGGCGGCGAAGCGGGACCTGAGGCTGCCGCAGATGCTTGCGAGCCTGGACCGCTTCGACCTGCTAATCCTCGATGACATCGGATACGTGCAGCACGACCGCGATGAGATGGAGGTGATGTTCACCCTGCTGGCCGAGCGCTACGAACGACGAAGCTTGGCGCTGACCACGAACCTGGTGTTCTCGGACTG
>JADDPU010000315.1 GCA_016781725.1 Rubrobacter sp.
GTGCGAGTTTATGCCGATCGCCATACGCCCAACGTCGTGCCCCGCCTGGACCGCGGCCTCCCTGTAGAGGCGGGCGAGCGGCACGAAGCGCTCGGGCTGGCCGCCGATGATCGCGATCGCCAGCGGCAGGCCGAGCAGCGCGGCGCGGACGACGGACTGCGGCGTTCCGCCGACGGCGATCCAGACGGGTAGCGGGTCCTGGAGTGGGCGCGGGTAGACGCCGGCGTCTTCGAGCGGCGCGCGGTGCTTGCCCGACCACGTGACGCGCTCGGACTCGCGCAGCTTCAGCAGGAGGTCAAGCTTCTCGGAGAACAGCTCGTCGTAGTCGCCGAGGTCGAACCCGAAGAGCGGGAACGACTCGATAAACGAGCCGCGGCCTGCCATGATCTCGGCCCGCCCGCCGGAGAGCAAGTCGAGCGTGGCGAAGTCCTGGAAGACGCGCACGGGGTCGTCGGAGCTCAGCACCGTGACAGCGCTCGTCAGGCGGATGTTCTCTGTGCGCTCGGCGGCCGCCGCCAAAGCGACGGCCGGCGAGGAGACCGCGTAGTCCGGGCGGTGGTGCTCGCCGACGCCGAAGACGTCGAGGCCTACCTGGTCGGCGAGCTCTACCTCCTCGACGAGGTCGCGCAGCCGTTGCGCCGGGCCGATCTCGGGTCCGACGTCGGCGAAGGTATATAGACCAAGTTCCATCGTCGGTTCCTTTCGCGTCGGGCCCGTCGCAGGCGCTCGTTCGGACAGGTGCCGCCGGCCCCACCGAACGTTATCACGAGCTCTCCGCGGATGTGAGGCCGGAGAACCGCGACCGGGCAGAGCGACGAATCCATAACCGCTTGCCGCCAACTGGCCGCCCTCGTCCACGGCCGCTGCGCCGTTATCCGGCGGGCCGGCGGCATAGCGGAGGCCGTCAATGCCTGGCGGCTTAGAGTGTGCAGATCTCACGACCCCGGAATACGGCGCGTGATCTGACCGTACCGTGGGACTGGGGTAGTTATCTGTCTACTGGCTGAGGCTGTACTCGGACCCCACGTACTCTACTTTGCCGTCGGTGTCGGGCCACGCCACGGGCGAGCACCTGATGTTCACCGTAGACGGGTTGGTGCCGTCGGCCCTTGCGTATCTGGTGAAGTCGCTCCATACGTCCGCCAACCGCCCGTAGCACCGCCACCAGCAGCCACACTGATTGCACTCGATGAGGTAGTGGTCCTCGTTGCCGTCGAGGTCTACGTCGTCGTGCCTACAGTAGTCTACGGTCGGCTCCCTTCTACGAAGTTCGGCGAACGGCGGGCGGCCGACTCCATCTCGAACAACAGGTCGTCTAATACCGCTTCCAAGCACGTCAGGAGCCTCGTCTGACCTTGCGCGCGCGCGTGTTCCAAGGCGCCTATCAACCAGACCAGAGTCACCGTCTCGGTATTCACCCCCAGCGGTACGTCTAACACGTTCCCTCCTACGAAAAGGTAGTGTCCGCATTGTAGGACGGATTAGACCCGTTCATGGTCGTTCGTGCTACATATTTCGGGCCATTTGGCGGTCTGTATACGACAGGATGTGCTCTACGACACGCCGTCCACCCGTTTGATACACGCTACGGCATCCTTGCTACTCGGCGCGGCAAGCGCAATGCATTGCACATTTGGAGAACCTTGCGGTCGCGGAACCTTCACCCGAGGGTTCTTCAGCCGGTCGATGGCCTCGACAGGCGGATCACGTTCCACGAGAGCTTGGGCAGGAGGGCAGTGAGCTCGCCGCTCATCAGCACGGCGGCGTCGCCCCCCCTGTGCGGTGCTACGCTGTTGGGATGCTCGGCCGTATTCGTTGCCTTCGGGTTCTCGTGCTCCAGGACGAGGTGCTCGACCACCTCATAGCCTACAAAGCTCCTCAGGTCCCCCTCCAGCGAGAGCGGCAGTTCCTGGTCCCGGTTGACCGCGAAGAGGGTGAGGCTACCGTCTTCGTCGTTCAGGGTGGCTACCGTTTCGAGCAGCGGGACCTCCCCGAACTCGTAGTTGTCGTACCGGGGCGACTCGACGACCAGGTTCAGCGCCGTCCCCCGACCGTAGGCGGAGGCGTGTAGAAAGGGCCAGAAGATGGTCTGGCGCCAGGCGGGGCCGCCGGTCTGTGTCATGATCGGGGCTATAACGTTCACGAGCTGGGCCAGGCAGGCGATCTTTATCCTGTCCGCGTGCTTGAGCAGCGTGATGAGCATGCACCCCACCACCAGGGCGTCCTCGAAGGTGTAGACGTCTTCGCCCTGCGGGGGAGCTACCGACCAAGGCTGCAGCTCCCTGTCCGCCGCGAGCGAGTGATACCAGACGTTCCACTCGTCGAAGGCGAGGTTTATAGTCTTCTTGCTACGCTTCTTCGCCCTGACGAAGTCGCAGGTCGAGATCACCGCCTTTATGAACTCGTCCATATCGAGCGACCGCGCCAGGAAGGTGGCGAGGTCGTCTTCTGGGTTTCTGTAGTAGGTGTGCAGCGAGACGTACTCGACGTGGTCGTAGGTGTGCTCGAGGACCGTCCTCTCCCACTCGGTGAAGGTCGGCATCGAGGAGTTGGAGCTGCCGCAGGCGACGAGCTCTATGGAGGGGTCGACCCACTTCATAGCCTTCGCCGCCTCGGAGGCGAGGCGGCCGTACTCTTCGGCGGTCTTCTGGCCGATCTGCCACGGCCCGTCCATCTCGTTGCCAAGGCACCACACCTTGAACCC
Organism: Rubrobacter sp.; assembly: GCA_016781725.1. Lineage (GTDB taxonomy): Bacteria > Actinomycetota > Rubrobacteria > Rubrobacterales > Rubrobacteraceae > Rubrobacter_D. The sequence continues at coordinate 2,705 of JADDPU010000315.1, forward strand.
GTGCGGTCTCTCCACCCCGTGAGCGCGTCTGAGGTCGCTGTAGCGGCTGCCCGAAGGGTGGTTGCAGTACTCGACGAGGTTTCTGGCGGCGTCCACGCCGCGGGTGCCGAGGTTGACCGCCATCATAACGTCGGCGCCGGCGCGCCGGGCCCACGCTGCGAACTCGTCAGTACCGACCCGGTTGGTCTCCACGGTCCTCCAGGCCAAATCGAGGCGCCGCGGGCGCTCCTCTTTCGGACCCACCCCGTCCTCCCAATCGTAGCCAGAGACAAAGTTACCGCCGGGATAGCGGACGATGGGGACCCTCAGCTCCCTGACGAGCTCGAGGACGTCACCCCGAAACCCCAAATCGTCTGCGGTCGGGTGCTCCGGCTCGTAGATGCCGCCGTAGACGGCCCGCCCGATGTGTTCGATAAAAGAGCCGTAGAGGCGCGGGGCCACCTCGCCTATCCGGAAATCGGGATCCACCTTGATCCTGGCTCTTCCCATGCGACGGAGTCTAACCCTTCGGGCCAACTCTGGCGACGCCCACGATCCCTTGGAACATTCGTGAGTTCCGGGTGCGGCTACGGGGGGGCCCCCAGGTCTCCGCATTCACAGCTTTCCAGGCATCGGACTGGTAAAAAGAGCGTGCGGTATCATCGGCGCGTGGCGCGGTCACGAAATTGGCGAATGTAAAGCCGCTGTCTGCGGCTCACGGAGGGATAGTGCAGCGTACCCGGGTTGAGGATCTTGTAGAGGTGCGGGGGGTCTACGAGCGGCTGCGAGACTCGATCGGCCGGGCGGTCATAGGTAAGGACCGCATCGTGGACCTGTGCCTGATCTCGCTCTTCGCCGGCGGGCACGTCCTGTTGACGGACATACCCGGCGTGGGCAAGACGACGCTCGCCAGGGCCATCTCCTCCTCGATCTCGGCGGACTTCTCGCGCATCCAGTTCACCCCGGATCTCCTGCCCTCGGACATTACGGGGACGAGCATCTACGACCCACGGGAGGCGACCTTCAAGTGGCTCGCGGGGCCGGTCTTCGCGCCGGTCTTGTTGGCCGACGAGATCAACCGCGCCACCCCCCGCACCCAGAGCGCCCTGCTCGAGGCTATGGCCGAGGGGCAGGTGACGGTCGAGGGCGAGACCAGGGCTCTGCCCGAGCCGTTCTTCGTCATCGCGACCCAGAACCCGCACCAGTTCCACGGGACCTACCCTCTGCCGGAGGGCCAGCTCGACCGCTTCATGGTGGCGACCAAGATGGGCTACCCCGAGAGGAACTCCGAGCTGAATATCGTGCGGGCCCAGGTACAGAGACGGCCTCTGGCAGAGATAGAGCCGGTCGTCGGGATCGGGGAGGTCTGCGACGCCCGAGAGCTCGTACGGAGGGTGCAGGTGCACGGGGAGGTCTTGGGATACGCCATTGCCCTGGCCGAGGCGACCCGCGACCATCCGGCGATCTCTC
>JADDPU010000260.1 GCA_016781725.1 Rubrobacter sp.
GTCGAGGAGATGGCGATAGCCTCGGGGCTGCCGATGCCGAAAATCTATATAGTGAACGACACGGCCCCCAACGCCTTCGCCACGGGCCGCGACCCCGAGCACGCTTCCGTCGCCGTCACCAGGGGCCTCCTCGAAAAGCTCGACCGCGACGAGCTTCAGGGTGTGATCGCCCACGAGATGGCCCACGTCGGCAACTTCGACATCCGCTACGCCATGCTCGTGGGCATCCTCGTCGGGACCACTGTCCTCATCTCCGACTTCTTCCTGCGCGGGCTGTGGTTCGGAGGGGGGCGTCGGGAGGGTGGTAATCAGTTGCAGATCATCATGATCCTCGTCGCGCTGGTCCTCGCCATCCTCGCCCCCCTCTTCGCCCGGCTCCTCCAGCTCTCCATCTCGCGCCAGCGCGAGTACCTGGCCGACGCGACCGCCGTCAGGCTCACCCGCAACCCCAAAGGGCTGGCGGATGCGCTGGCGAAGATCTCGGGCGACCGCCAGGTCCTCGAGGCCGCCAACCGCGCTACCGCCCACCTGTACATAGTCAACCCGATCAAAAAGTTCGAGAAGCGCTCCAGGGGCCTCTTCTCCACCCACCCGCCGATAGAAGAGAGGATCAAGGTGCTGCGCCAGATGGAGACCGGCGGCGTCCCTGAGACCGCCGGCTAGACCTCGACGGAGACCCCCTGAAGCGTTACAATATCCGCCGTTGCCTTGCCGGATGGTGTAACGGCAGCACGACTGACTCTGGATCAGTTAGTGAAGGTTCGAATCC
>JADDPU010000555.1 GCA_016781725.1 Rubrobacter sp.
CCTCGTCCGCGGGGTAGTATTTGGCCCTCTCCGGGTCAGGGCCCGCGAACCTCTTGACGTCTTCGATGGAATCCCAGAAAGAGAGCGTCAGGAAATGCGCCCGGTCGCCCTCGATCCTCCGCAGGACGTACACGCCGCGGTTGCCCCGCGTAGCCCGGTAATCCGGGACGCCGGTCTCGTTGAGGTAATCGAGGTACTCCTCGGACTTCGTAGCCGCGGTCTCGCCGTGCCAGATCCTCGCGATCATGCGCCCTCCTATCCCGTCACTTACCAGAGAAAGCCTCCACGACGGCGGCGGTGAACGCCTCCGAGATCTCCCCAGTCGGGTCGAGCCCGGGGTCGAAGATGGTCAGCTCCATCCCCACCGCCAGCCCGGACCGCAAGAGCGGCCGCAGGAGCTCCACGAGCTCCTCGTAACTCATACCTCCCGGCTGCCTGGAATCTACAGCGGGCATCAACCCGTCGTCCAGGACGTCCGCGTCGAGGTGGACCCAGAACCCCTCGACGCCGTTCGCCCGCAGCCTCTCGACGGACCTCGCAGCCGACCGCGCGAAGCCAAGCTCCCTCAGCCTCGTCAGGTTCCACACGGTGATCTCCGTGCCGTGGATGTCCCTCCACTCGGGGTAATCTTCGCGCTCGCCCAGGGCGACTACGTCTTCGTCCCGCACGAGCGGTCCGAGGCCGTCGAGGTCCGTCAACTGCCCGGAGCCCCTGCCCGTGACCAGGGCGAGGTCTTCGCCGGCGGCCGCCCCCAGTCCCCCGGGAGAGTTGCCGGGGTGCCTGAAATCGAGGTGGCCGTCCACGAACACCAGCCCGAACCGGCCAACCCTCCTCAGCGCGAGCATGCTCCCGAGCAGGATGCTGCAGTCCCCACCAAGCACCAGCGGGAAGCGCCCGCTCTCCAACAAAGCCCCGACCCTCCCGGCGAGCTCAATCGAGAACCGCCTTATGGCTTCGCCGTTCCTCGTCCCCGTCGCCGGCTCCACCTCAGGGGAGTACGGGGG
>JADDPU010000584.1 GCA_016781725.1 Rubrobacter sp.
AGTGGCTCATACAAAGGTGCTCTGAGCGCTTTCAGTGGGATCCGAGGGTGGATGTAGGCCACAAAACCGCCTCATGGCCAAGGGGGGTGAACACACGGTGCGACCCGATGACCGCTACGAGGTCCCCGGAAGAGCGCCCACAGCTAGCTGCTGAACATTCCGGGGTGTACGAGGGATACCGGAGGGACGTACGGTCCATTTGGGAGGAGCTGGCCGGCGGAGGCAAGGTGGGGCGGCGGTTCACGCTGATCATGGGCTCGCTCAAGATCGCCGGGGGTGACGGTGCGCCGGCCCGTGTTCTCGCGAGCCTGGATGTGCAGGAGTAGCTTTGAGATGGTGCCTTGGACGAGGGAGCCCGGCGAGGAGGTCCGGTAAGTGACGAGTCAGGCTGTATCCAGGTCCATCTTCCCGGCCCCAGGGTGGTTCGAGGCCCTGCGCGCCGCCGCCGCCGCGGACGCCGAGCTGGCCGTCATCGGACGGTGGTTCACGCTCGACATAGCCCTGGTGGTGGATCGAGAACTCGTGGTGCTCAGGCTTCGGCGGGGCAGGATCGACGAGGTCCTTCCGGCTCCGGACATCGGCGTTGCGTGGGACGTGACGCTCCGCGGGACGGGCGGGGACTGGGAGACCTTTCTCCAGCCGACCCCTCCGCCCTTCTACACGGACCTCCTGGCGATGAACAGCCGGGTATCGTCCTTCTCGATCGAGGGCGACAGGCGCAAGTTCGTGCGCCACCTGCGGGCGCTCGGCAGGCTCTTCGCGATCGCGCAGACCATCGGGGCGAAAGATGGCTGAGTTCGACCCGATAACGGGGCGCTACGTCTACCTGGATACCGGCTGGGGACGCTCCCGGGTCTTCTTCGAGGAGGCCGGTAGCGGCCGTCCGCTCCTGTGCCTGCACACGGCCGGCGCCGACTCGCGGCAGTACCGGGAGTTGCTCTGCGACAAAGAGATCGGGGCGCGGTGGCGCATCATCGCCTTCGATCTCCCTTACCACGGCCGGTCCACGCCGCCCGAGGGTTGGTGGGAGAAGGAGTATCTGCTGACGACCGAAGCCTATACCGCCACGATCATGGCGTTCGTCAGGGCGCTCGGCCTCGAGCAACCGGTCGTTCTGGGATGCTCCATGGCCGGTGCCATAGTCCTCGATCTGGCGCGGAGGTACCCTACCGAGGTCGGCGCCGTGATCGGGCTCGAAGCCGCGAGCAAGATAGAAGGCCGGTTCGTCGACTGGTCGATCCAGCCCGACGTGAACGGCTCGGAGATGGTGGCGACCTGGACCTACGGGCTTATGGCCCCGCAGAGCCCGGAACCTTCTCGACGGGATGTGTGGTGGATCTACAGTCAGGGCGGGCCCGGGGTCTACCGGGGCGACACCTACTTCTACAGCGTCGACTGGGATCTACGCGGGCGCGAGGGGGATATCGACACGTCTGCGTGCCCGGTCTATCTCTTGACCGGGGAGTACGACTACGCCTGTACCCCGGCAGAGACCGCCGCGACCGCCGCCGCCATCCCCGGGGCCCGCAGCGCGACGATGGAAGGAATCGGCCATTTCCCGATGACCGAGAACTACCCGCGCTTCAGGGAGTACTTGCTCCCCATCCTGCAGGAGCTTGGCACGGACGAGGGCCGCTCTTCTCGGTAGGTAGATGCGACGAACCGCTCGTACAACCTGGAAAGGAGGACCGATGGCATCTCAAAAAGACAAACAGGCTTACATCGACGAGATGGTCAGGCAGCGAGGCTACGTCCTGGAGTATCACAAGGTGCTCACCCAGCAAGACTTCGACGTCATGCGGGCCGCCAACGACCTTGTCGACGCGGCCTACCTCAAACAGCGGCGCCTCGACCGCAGGACGAAGGAGCTCATCTTTATCGTGAGCCTCACCGTCATGGGGGCGAGCAAGGGGCACATCCAGAGCCACATCAGGGTGGCATTGGACCTCGGCGTCCCCGAAGAAGAGATCCTGGAGGCCATCGAGATCGCGCTCCCGGAGGCCGGCGTCGTCGCCTTTCAACACGGGTTCGACGCCTGGCGCGAGGTGGTCGGCGCCGAGGGGATCGAGCCGACGGTGGAAGCGCACGAGGGAGGTTCGGACGCACGATGAGCCGAGGGCGCCGATGAGCGCCACCGGGCCGGGCCGAAGCAACCCGGAAGGGTACAATCTTCAAAGATATAAATCCTACAGAGAGTATGGGCAGATCATGAAAAAGGTTCACGACGTGGGCGGCCGGGGCGAGGAATTCGGCCCGATAGACCGCAGCGACCATGAGGTAGAGGACTGGGAGCACCTCGCCGACGCGGTGAATTATGTGCTGAACGCCAAAGGTCACAAGACCACCGACGAGATGCGCCGGGCCATCGAGAGCCTCGACGAGTACAGGGAGATGAGCTACTACGAGCGGTGGGCTGCGGCGGCTGAGTTGCTCGTGGTGGAGAAGGGCCTTCTCACCAAAGAAGAGATAGACGCGCGGGCCGCCGAGCTCGAGCGACGTTGGGGGGAGGCATGATCCGTCCGGCCGCCGGCGCGAGGTTCGCCCCCGGCGACGCCGTGCGGGTGCAGGATATGGAGAAGGAGGGTCACGTCCGTACCCCGGACTATACCAAGGGGAAGCCGGGCTGGATCGCGGAGGTCCTCGGTGCTTTCCCGAACCCGGAGTCGCTGGCCTACGGGGGCGACGGCCTCCCGGAGAAGCCGCTCTACAAGGTCGGCTTTCGGCAGGCCGACCTCTGGGACGGCTACGGCGGCTCGCCCGAGGACGTTCTGTTCATAGATATCTACGAGCACTGGCTGGAGCCGAGAGAATAGGACCGAAAGGGGAAGCAATTGTGAGCGACCACGACCATCCACATAAGGAGCCGCAGCACGAGAGGAGCCCGTGGGCAGCCCGCATCCGGGCTGTCGAGGAGTTGCTGGAGGAGAGAGGAGTCTTCACCAAAGAAGAGATAGAGGCCCAGGTAGAGTACATGGAGGCCCGCACCTACGAGAACGGTGCGCGGCTCGTCGCCCGCGCGTGGGTAGATTCCACGTTCAAAGAGCGCCTGCTCTCCGACACGAAGGCCGCCGCGATGGAGCTTGGCCTGGACGCCTCCGGGCCGGTCGAGTTCTTGACGGTCGAGAACACCGACGAGGTCCACAACGTCATCGTCTGCACTTTGTGCTCCTGCTACCCGCGGGCCATCCTTGGCCGCCCGCCGGACTGGTACAAGAGCTTCGCCTACCGCTCCCGCGTCGTCGTGGAGCCACGCGAGGTGCTTCGCGAGTTCGGGCTGGAGCTACCGAAGGGCAAGCGCATAGCCGTTCACGACAGCTCGGCAGACCTTCGTTACCTCGTTCTCCCGCAGCGCCCGGAAGGGACGGAGGGGATGAGTGAAGACGAGCTGGCCGCGCTCGTCACGCGGGACAGCCTCATCGGGACGGACGTGCCCCGCACCGCGCGGGAGGCCAGCAGGGTTTAGGGGCTGTCTCGCCTGCCAGGGGAGCCGCGGGGTCTCTCGCACAGGCGGCGAACCAGGAGTGGGAGGCGCTCACCTGGCTTCGCCTCGCTCTGGCGATCTTACAGCCGCGTGAAACTAGTGATCCTTCTATCGTCTGACCGGTGTTGTGCAGGCCCCAGAGCTTCGGAAGTTAGCCTCGGCGTACTCGACCCCCGGGCGGCGCTCCAGGTCGCGGATGGCCTGTCCTACCGACTGGCCCCTGACCTTGACCACCTCGGCGCCTATAAGGCCAAGCTCCATCTTCTTCTCGAGGTTCTCCTGGCGCCTGAGGACGGCCTGTTCAGACGAACCCACGGCCTCCTCGTACTTGACTATGATCTGGCCCGGTACCAGCGTCTCCTCCGTCGGGGCCCTGAAGGCCGGGAGCTCGTGTGTCGGGGCGCTGGGCTGGGCGGGTGCGCCGTCGCGCCGCCGGGCAGAATCACGGCAGGCCGAGCAGGAACACTGCAGCCCAGCCCATCCACTTGACATTACCGAAGATCGTCCTCGTCACCTTAGCGCCCCTTCCTGAGCCTCTTGCCCACGACGCTGCTGTTTGCCTTTGGACCCCACTCTAGCCACAGACTGTCTGCCAACCGTTACCGAAAGCGCTACCAAACAGAGAAATCCCAAGATTCGGAATATTT
>JADDPU010000265.1 GCA_016781725.1 Rubrobacter sp.
TCTTCCCCTTCGTAACGGTCGTCGTAACGACCAGGAGACGAAGTTCCGGTAGAGTGGTGTTGTGTCGGAAAGGACAAGCCAGCGGGATCGAGGAGTCGACCGGGTGAACACCCGGGCTTCCTCCTGGCTGGCCTGGTCGCTGGCCGCGCTCTCGGTGGCCATGTTCGTCGGCGGTTGCGCGTTTACCCTCCTGTCCTTGCCTGACGCGCCAGCCATGCAGTCTTCGAGCGACTGGGGCACCGCCAGCGCGCTCGGCAGCCTGGTGATCTTTTTGCCCTTCCTCGCGTTCCCCCTGGTTGGCGCCCTGGTCGCCTCCAGGCGCCCCCGCAACCCCATAGGCTGGATCTGCCTGACCGCGGGGCTCTTCTGGATGCAGATCTTCCTCGAAGACTCCCTGCCCGCCGGCTCCGGCCCGTATCCCGTGACGATCGACGCGCTCACCCAGTGGATGTGGATACCTCCGGTAGGGTTGCTCGGGATCTACATGATCCTGCTGTTTCCAGACGGGAGGCTACCTTCCAGGAGGTGGCGCCCGTTGGCCTGGCTCTCAGGGGTCGTGATGGTCTTGGCCAGCGTGGTGATCACCATCAGTCCCGGGGACCTGCCGGGCCACCCGGGAGTGCGCAACCCGTTCGGGCTGGAGGGGCACCCGATGGTAGCTCAGTGGCTGCCTGGGGTAATAGCCCTGCTGCCCGTATGCATCCTGGCCTCGGCTTTCAGCCTGGTATGGCGCTATCGGCACTCCGGTGGTGAGGTGCGCCAGCAGATCAAGTGGGTGGCCTTCGCCGCCTCCTTCGTGGGAGTAGTGTACGGGATCACCCTGGTTGGCGGGCTCTTCCTCGCACCGGACGCCCTGACCACAGAAGAGTCGCCGCTGTGGATGGCGCTCCTGCAGAACACGGTGCTGATGAGCTACGCGGGCGTTCCGATCGCCGTAGGGGTCGCCATATTGAGGTACCGCCTCTACGACATAGACGTGGTCATAAACC
>JADDPU010000173.1 GCA_016781725.1 Rubrobacter sp.
TGCCGTGATTGCCCGACTTTAACGAAATCTTTATCCAGAGACATTCCTCCCCCGAATCGTTCCGCCGGGGTCAGGAGTACTACCATCAGGGTTCGGTGACCTCCCTGCTCCGGCGGGGCCAGGAGCTTGCCGCGCAGGTGGCCGGCAGTCAGTTTGCTCCCTACGACGTTCGTATCGCCTTCGATGGGGCCGGCATGATCGAGGCCTCGTGCAGTTGCCCTTATGACTGGGGTGGCCTGTGCAAGCACATCGTCGCTACCCTGCTCGCCTGCGTCCATGAGCCGGAATCGGTGCGGGAGTTACCCGCCCTCGAGGAGATGCTCTCCGGGCTGGAGAAGGAGGAGCTAAAAGATCTCCTGCTAAAGCTGGCGCAGCGCGATCCTTCCCTGGCCGAGATCATCGAGGGGGAGATCTCTCTGCCGGCCTCCTCCGGCACTCACCCGGTAAACACGGCAGCAATCCGGCGCAGGCTTCGCGCCAGCATCTACCATATGGGCTATATGGAACCTTACGGCGACTACGGGTACGGTGCCGGAGACCTCGATGAGGCGCGCCGGGTACTCGAAGGCGCGTGGAACCTTATCCAGTCTGACGAAAGTCGCAAGGCTCTGCCGGTCCTGGAGGTGATCACCGAGGAGTACCTGGACGTGCCCGACTGGGAGATGCTCGGTGACTATGGAGGCGAGCTCCTCGATTTCTTCGAGGAGGTGGGAGCGGCCCTCACGGAGGCCCTGTTGAGCGTGGAGCTCACCCCTCCCGAGAAAGAGGACTACAGCGCAAAGCTCGACGTGTGGTGGGGCGAGCTCGGAGACTACGGTGCAGGGGATACCTTCGCCGCGGCCTTCCGGGCCGTGGAGCAGGGCTGGTCCCACCCACCGCTGGTGAGGGTGCTGGAGGGCGAAGTTCCGGACGACGACTTCTTCGAGGAGCTTATCGACGACCCACTGACCATCGCCCGTCTAAATGTACTGGAACGCCGAGGCCACCACGAGGAGTACCTGCGCCTCTCCGAAGCCGCGGCCGAGGATACGAGCCACGCCATCATGCTCGTCCGGCTCGACCGAACGGAGGAGGCCGCCCAGTACGCTTTCAAGCACCTTGTCACCCCGGAGGAGGCTCTCGCCGTGGCGGAGGCCCTGCGCGAGCAGGGCGATACGGAGAACGCACTGCGGGTCGGAGAGCGCGGGCTCTCGCTTGCCGGCCGAAAGTCCCGGCTGGCGGGCTGGGTCAGGGACCTGGCGGAAGGTCTGGGACGACGCGACCTCGCCCTCGAAGCGGCCGTGGCCGCCTTTTACGCGGCCCCTGACCTCATTTCCTACCAGCGGGTGCGGGAGCTGGCCGGCGAGCGCTGGCCGGAGCATCGCGAGAGGTTGTTGGATCACCTGCGCCAGAGCACCTCCTACTTACCCACGGGCCAGGTGGAAGTCTTCCTGCACGAGAACCTTATCGGGGACGCAATCACCGCGGTCGAAGGCAAGCCGGCCGGAGCCCTCGTTGCTCAGATAGCGGACGCGGCCATCGAGTCGCACCCGGACTGGGTCATCGAGACCTGCCGCAGGCTAGCCGAGGAGATCATGAACGAAGGCAGATCCAGGCACTACGGCGAGGCCGTAACCTGGCTGGCGAAGGCCCGGGACGCCCATACTGCCGCCGGACGCCAAGACGAGTGGCGAGCTTACCTCGAAGAGCTCATCGCCTACCATCAGCGCAAGTACAGGCTGCGGCCGATGCTGGAGGACCTCGCGAGGTAAAGAGGCTCAAGGCGTCTCCCCTGCGCCTGGATCATCCCGAGTAGCGGACATCCCCTTCGTCACGCCTGGCGACGGGACGAGCACGAGGCGCCGGGCGTCGGTCTCGAAGTTTGCCCGCATCGTGGGCCGTGGACGGACCCATATCGGGGAGAAAGGGGTAGCTCCCCTGTCCGGAGAGGTCGTCGCCGTCAACCGGCTACCGGTAGGATGCGGCACCCCTTGCTCCACGCTCGCGAGCATCACCGACGGTTCGGGGCACGGCTCGGAGAGGCGTGAGCGAGGGAGAGATAGCCGACGCCCGCTGTGATCCGTCGCAAATGCCGCCTACGTATCCCTCAAGACACCCGTGCTCTGGCCCCGGACGCCGCCCGCAACCATCTATAGCGTATTCACAGCGGATAGATGGCAGAAAACCGCCCAGGCGGATAACCCTGGCTTCATTCGTCTGACAGCAGGGCCATGAGCCCTACCAGGGAGAGTTTCGTACAATAGAAGGGTGGCAGATGGGGGCCGACAGTACTTTCTCCACGCAGACGAGGACCTGATGCCGCTCGTTGAGGCAGGCGATGCCGAGGCTTTCGCCGCCCTCTACGACCGCCACTCCCGCGCGGCCTTCTCCCTGGCGTACCGCATGATGGGTGAACGCCAGGCCGCAGAGGACCTCACGCAGGAAGCCTTCATCAAGGTCTGGCGCGGGGCGGCTAGCTACCGGGTGGGGCGCGGAAGCGTGCGCACCTGGATCCTCTCCATAGTCCACAACCGCGGTATAGACCAGCTCCGCTCTAGAGCAAGCCGGCGCAGGACCCAGGACAAGGTCGAGGCGTCCGCGCCGACATCCGAACCCAGCGAGGCCTTCGCCGAGACCTGGCGCAACTCCCAGCGAGAGCAGGTGCGCGAGGCGCTCAACACGCTCCCGCAAGAGCAGCTAGAGATACTGGAGCTGGCGTACTTCTCGGGCTACACCCACGTCGAGATAGCCGAGCGTCTCGACCTGCCCCTCGGGACGGTCAAGGGACGGATGAGGCTAGGGCTGCAGAAGATCCGAGACTTTTTCCAAGCGAGAGGCGCAGCGGTGCCGAGATGAACGGTATGAACCAGGAGCGGTTCGAAGATCTCAAGGACGCCTACGTCCTCGGCGCCTTGCCTGAGGAGGAGCGCCTGGAGTTCGAGCGGTACCTCGAGACGCACCCGGATCTGCAGGCGGAGGTAGTGGAGCTGGGCGCCGTCGCGGGGCTTTTGGCGCTTTCTCCCCGGGAACAAGAGCCGCCTCCGGAGCTTCGCCGCAGGATCATGGGCACGGTGGAAGCGGAGGCGGTACACCCCCGCGCCGGCCGACGGTCTTGGCCTGCCAGGCTACGGGAGGTTGTGGGGATCCGGGACCTCGCGCTTGCTGCTGCGGCCATGCTGGTGATCGGCCTTTCCTTCTGGAGTATGCTCCTGCAGGGAGAGGTGCGGGATCTGCAGGGCCGCGTTCAGAGCCTCCAAAGCCAGCCTGAGGGCCCCCAGATGATCGTGCTCGGGGGCACGGGGACAGAGCAGGGAGCCCGGGCGCAGTTGGTCACCCTCGAAGGCGACCAGGCGGTACTGGTAGCCGAGAACATGCCCCCCGTGCCAGAGGGCAAGACCTACCAGATCTGGGTTATAAGGGGCGACACCCCCCAACCGAGCGGCCTCTTCGAGCCCAAAGGGGACTCGATAGCGGCCGTGGTCGAGAAACCCGTGGAAGGGGCCGACGCCGTGGCGGTGACGGTCGAGCCCGAGGGTGGCTCGAAGGCGCCGACGACCGAGCCGATGCTGGTGGGCGAAGTCAAAACCTAGTGGGAGAGGCCGGTAGCACAGGTGCTCCCTCCTCTTCAGGGGATGCTGATCCGATCTATCCCCCACCTGCCGGACATAGCCGCGCCGGGCGTCGGGCGGTTGCGGCATCTGAGGAGCAAGAGGTTTTGCCGTAGTTCCTGAGGTTCTCCAGGAGGTACCAGCCTTTGTCTTCCGTCTGGACCTCGAGGTGCTGACACTGGGCCGGACCCAAAGGCTTCGCGCCGGATTAATGCCGGATGTTGTGGGCGACCCCGATCGCCGCGACGGGCTACGCTTGACTGGGGAAGGCCGTCGCTTGCGAGCGGCGGGCGCGGGTACATAGCCCACATCGTGTTCGTAGGCTGGTAGAGGAAGGGACCGGTGTGAGGCTCAAGCCGATAGAGAACCAGGTGGTCGTGGTGATGGGGGCCTCGAGCGGCATAGGCCGCGAGACAGCCCTCAGGTTCGCCCGCGGCGGGGCCAGGGTGGCCGTCTCTGCCCGCGGCGAGGAAGGGCTACTCTCGGGTGAGGGTGAACTGCGTAGCCCCGGCCGTCATCGA
>JADDPU010000406.1 GCA_016781725.1 Rubrobacter sp.
CGGGGCCCCTGCTCTAAAGCCAGGACCCCGGCCCGGGAAATCGCTACGGGCCCCGTCGCTAAACTCCACCCACGCGGGCGTGCCGACGGAATGGGTCTATCTCTATGCGGTGAGGCGCCGGAGCAGATAGCCAGCAGTAACCAGGCCGGCTGCTCCGGCCAGCACTATCGTCAGGGGAGAGATCCCGCCGGTATCGGAGAGGGGTTCCGCACTGGCGCTGGCCGAAGCGCTCGCGGACGCACTAGCCGACGCGCTCGCGGACATGGAGACCACGTCGGCGCAGGCGACGCCAGGAGGAACCGCCTCGGGGTCCGTCTGCTCGGCGTGGACGTTTACGTAGTACGGCTCGCCTCCGAAGAGCTCGTCGAAGGTGGTGTCCACGGTCGAGGTGCTCGTGCCGGTGCTGCCTTGGGCCACGACGCTCTGCAGCGGGAACTCGACCGGTCCGCCCTGGCCGGCCCGGTCGTCGGCGCAGGTGGCGTCCGAGTGGATGTGGGCCATGTGCTCGACCCCGTCTTTGGGCAAACCCTGAAGTTCCAGGACCACCTCGACCCCGCCACCGGTCTCCGTCAGCGTCGCCGTGCCGCTCACCCCGGAGCCCCGGCTCGGGGTTAGCTCCAGCGTCTTGCTAGAACCCTGCGCCCAGGCGCTGCCGAGCATCAGCGCCGTCAGGAGCGCGGATGCGAGCGCCGTCACCATCATAGATCTGCGGTTCACGATTCTCCTCTCCCACTTTCGGTTTCCCTACGGTGTTATATACGGATCTTCCGTTCTGTTGGATCTTCTTACTTGGGGTAAAGATGGAATGAGAAGCCCGTAGATCAGAATGCGGTGTAGGTATTGACGCTCCGCGAAACTCGCACCGGTTTTCTGGTGCGCGTTCCGGACGTTCGACCTTCGTAATCCCATACCGAGACCCCTTTGATTTTTAGCTTCTGTTAAATATAAATGCAGAGTACCCTAAAAATCAAGCGCCTTTTTGCGGGGTTCGGG
>JADDPU010000615.1:0-2206 GCA_016781725.1 Rubrobacter sp.
ATCGCGAAACCACGACATAACTTATTATGCGGATATGTTGACCTACCGAACATGTAGCCCCAGCCTTGCGCCACCACGCAACATATGGTACTTTATCGGGGCGACTTTCGGGGAAAGGGAAAGGAGGTTGCTTGGTGACTTGAGACGCCGTCGCGTCGGAGGACTGCGGTTTTCCGGCATCAACGAGAGGTATCGAGCAACGGTAACACTTCATTCATCTCCGGCTAGATAGAAGGAGAAGCATCAGCATATGGCGGACAACAACAGGATAGTTGTTTACAAGGGCCCGGGCGAGGTCGCGGTAGAGGATCGGGAGTACCCAAAGCTCGAGATCCCCGAGGAGGTTGCGAGCGCGAAGGGGATGACCAGAGAGGCCCCGCACGCGGTCATCTTGCGGATCGTCTCGACGAACATCTGCGGCTCGGACCAGCACATGGTCCGGGGACGGACGACGGCGCCGGCGGGCCAGACCCTCGGGCACGAAATCACGGGCGAGATCATCGAGAAGGGCAACGACGTCCAGTTCCTCGATGTAGGCGACATCTGCTCAGTGCCGTTCAACATCGCCTGCGGGCGCTGCCGGGCGTGCAAGGAGCGAAAGACCGGCATCTGCTTTAACGTGAACCCGGCGCGCGCCGGCTCTGCCTACGGCTACGTGGACATGGGCGGCTGGGAGGGCGGCCAGGCCAAGTACGTGCTGGTCCCCTTCGCCGACTTCAACCTCTTGAAGTTCCCAGACAGGGACCAGGCGCTCGAGAAGATCCTGGACCTCACCATGCTCAGCGACATCTTCCCGACCGGCTACCACGGCGCGGTGACGGCCGGGACCACCACGGGCTCGACGGTCTACGTTGCGGGCGCGGGGCCGGTGGGGCTTGCGGCGGCCTACTCGGCGCAGCTCCTGGGTGCTGCGGTCGTCATCGTCGGCGACCTCCTCGAGGAGAGGCTGGCGCAAGCGAGGTCGTTCGGCTGCGAGACGATAGACATCTCCCAGGAAGCCCCGATAGAGGAGCAGATCGCCGACATCCTCGGCGAGCCCGAGGTCGACTGCGCAGTCGATGCGGTGGGCTTCGAGGCGCGCGGTCACGGCCTGGGCTCCAGAGAGGAAGCCCCGGCGACGGTCCTGAACCAGATCATGTCCATCACGCGCGCCGGCGGGCAGCTCGGGATACCGGGCCTGTACGTCACCGGCGACCCGGGCGCATCAGATGAGGGTGCTAGGGAGGGTTCGCTCAAGATCCGCATCGGCCTCGGCTGGGCCAAGAGCCACGCGTTCTTCACCGGCCAGTGCCCGGTCATGAAGTACAACCGGGGCCTGATGATGAGCATCCTGCACGACAAGGCCCACATAGCCGAGGCAGTCAACGCCACGGTCATCGGCCTGGAAGAGGCCCCGCAGGGCTACAAGGAGTTCGACCAGGGCGCGGCCAAGAAGTACGTCCTCAACCCGAACGGCTACATCAACGCCTAGCGGCGCGACCCGCGAGGGTTATCTGCGAGGGGCCGGACGCGTCCGGCCCCTCCGCCTTTGTCAGAAGCTACTGTATTTCGTATCCTCTCTCTATGGTGACCGGTCCCCTCAGCTCGACGCTGCGCCGGGCGGGAGCGCTCTTCTGCCTCCTTGCCTGCTTGTCCGTCGCCCTGTTCCTCGCCCCGATGGACGCCTCCTTGGCCCACGAGGAAGACGGCGGCAGCGTCGCGGTGCACGTGACGGATGAAGGGTTCGAGCCCGCATCCGTGGAGGCCGTTGCGGGCGAGACCGTGGTCTTCGAGAACGTGGGCCGAGACGGCCACTGGCCCGCCTCAGACGACCACCCGACGCACGAGAAGTATCCCGCGTTCGATCCCAAGAAGCCCGTCCAGCCCGGCACGAGCTGGAGCGTCACCCTCGACAGGCCGGGAGTGTGGGGGTACCACGACCATATGAACCCGACCCTCACCGGCGAGGTCGTCGTCAGGGAGGCGCCGGGCGGCCTCTTCTCCTCCATCGGGGCGTTCTTCGCGAAAGCGTACAGGGCTACGGTGGCCGTCCTCGCGGGGTCGGGAGGCGACGACTCAGACGCGGGTAGCCAGGAAGCATCCGGCGGGGTCTCGGAGGAGGCGCAGGACAGGCTCTACGAGAAGAAAAAGGACGAGCTCGTCGCCCTCATGAAAAGAGAGAACCCGAGGGTTGCTCTGGATCGGCTGCGGGAGGAGATAGAGACGG
>JADDPU010000615.1:2334-4110 GCA_016781725.1 Rubrobacter sp.
TCGTGCACGAGATCGGCCGCGAGGCGTACAAAGAGTACGGGGACGTGGGCGAGGCGATGAAGTACCGGGACGAGGTCTGCAACTCGGGCTACCTGCACGGGATCATCGAGACCAAGTTCTCGGAGAGCGAGGACGTCTTCGCTGACATGCGGACGATGTGCGGCGAGTACCGCCACGGGAGCTTCTTGAGCTACCAGTGCAACCACGGTCTCGGCCACGGGGTGATGTTCTACACAGCCAACGACCTGCCCCGCTCGCTCGAGATGTGCGATGCGCTGGGAGACTCCTTCGCCAGCTCCAACTGCGCGAACGGGGTGTTCATGGAGAACTTCAACGCCGACCAGAAGCTCCACCTATCGGAGTTCTTGAAGGAGGAGAATCCCTTCTACCCCTGCATGAACCAGGCGGAGCGCCACAAGGACGACTGCTACCTCTACGCCCCCACCTACTTCCTTAGCCTGCACGAGAACGACTACGCGGGCGCCCTGCGCTGGTGCGAGGGTGCTGAGGCCGGTTACGAGCCGGCGTGCGCCTACGGGGTTGGGACGCAGACTATGAAGGAGAACCTGAACGATCCCAAGTTCGTCGAGTCGATCTGTATGGGGGGCGAACCCGAACAGAGGGAGCCGTGCATCGAGGGTATGACGGGGCTGTATATCAGCCACACCGGCGCGCTCGAGCCGGCGAGGGGGTTGTGCGCCAGGCTGGAGCCGATCAACAGACCGGCCTGCTACGGCACGGTGGAGGAGCTCTCCGGGCTGTTCACGGACCGTCGCCTCTAGGCGGTCTGCGCTCTACCCTGTAGCCGATCTGCTGCAGTTGCGCCAGCAGGCGCAACTCGGCGGCCTCCGCGTCGCCGCCCACGTACCTGAGGGGGACGCTCATCGTCTGCTCCCCGTCCGGGCCGCCGAAGCGGATGAAGATGTTCTCCTCATCGCGCGTCACGGTGGCCGCGGGATAGCGGGCGACGTTGGGGAGGCCCATCAACCTCAACGTCTCTCTCCATTCTCGGCGCACATGGCCTACGCATGCTAACACGCCGCTGGTACACTCTGCGGCAAGAAGATCAGGAGGACCCATGCTCGAGAGAGAGGCCGGGAGAACCCGGCGCGGGAGCAAGACGAAGACGCGGGTACGGATTGTCGAAGACGGCCGCACGCGGGTGCGGCCCGACGCCCTCGCCACAGAGGAGCCGATGGAGATAAGGCTCGTCGGCGGGGGCGCGAGGCAGACCGTCGCCGTCACCATGCGAACGCCCGGGGCGGACTTCGAGCTGGCTGCGGGTTTTCTGTACGGGGAGGGCATCATTACCTCCGCCGAGGAGATAACGAAGATAAGCTACTGCGTGGACTCGGACCTCGACGCCGAGCAGCAGTACAACATCGTCAACGTCGAGCTTCGCGGCGACCGCGAGTACGACCTGCGCCCGCTGGAGCGTCACTTCTACACCACCAGCGCCTGCGGGGTGTGCGGCAAGGCGAGCCTGGAGCAGCTCGAGCTTCGCGGCTGTCGGGTCGTGCCACCGGGACCGGAGGTCTCGGCCGGGACCATCTACTCGCTGCCGGGCAAGCTCAGGGAGGCGCAGGGTCTCTTCGAGGCGACGGGCGGGCTGCACGCGGCGGCGCTCTTCGACGCCGACGGAGAGCTCCTCGCGCTGCGGGAGGACGTGGGAAGGCACAACGCGACCGACAAGCTCGTGGGATGGGCGCTACTCGAAGGGCGGCTGCCGCTCTCGGAACACGTCGTTATGGTGAGCGGGCGGAGCAGCTTCGAGAT
>JADDPU010000113.1 GCA_016781725.1 Rubrobacter sp.
TCATGGCGCTCTGCGCCATCGCTCAGCACTTCGGCCGGCCCGGTACGCCGACGGACCAGGCCTGGATCGAGTCGCTGTTCGGGCACGTGAAGACGGAGCACCCGCACCTGCTCGCCATCGAGGACCCGGAGGTGCTGCGAGCCGAGCTGGCCGTGCTGCGCTCGCACTACAACGGCGTGCGGCTGCACGCCGGCATCGGCTACGTGACGCCCGACGACGAGCACGAAGGACGGGACCAGGCCATCCGCAAGGCCCGGGAGGCCGGGCTGGAGGAAGCCCGCCTGCGACGCCTCGCCTACCATCGTTCCCGACGCCCATCGGCACCGCCCGGAGACCCGGCGATGTTGGCTAATTCAACCCCGTTCCGTGACGCGAAGTCAGACACACCTCACGGGCGGCCGGCGAGAGCGCTTGGCCCTTGTCGCACAGTTCGTTGCCATGTTCACGAGGAGGGACGTGGCCGCACCTGCCGCCCTTCGCCCGGAGGTGGGCGTAGAAGGTATCGAGGACGGCGGTACGCAGCTTGTCCAGCGACAGCGGCAAGAGTGGACCGAGCTTCGTGTCGATGATCCGCCGGGTCTCGACGATCGTCTTCGGCGACCAGTCGCGCGAGACCGAGGCGATCGTGAACCACCTCTCGACGAGAGCGCCGAACGTACCTTCACTTGCCACCCCAGTGCCGACCTGGGTCACGAAGGCGGCCAGGGCCTGCTCGGCCGCCCGTTTGCCTCCCTTGAAGGTCTTGGTCTTGTACCGGTCCCGCAGGGTGACAGGGTCCCGCCCGATGTAGACCCGCAGCTCCCAGCTCCCCTTGCCGCGCTCCCGCAGGTGGCCCTTGACGACCGGCGACAGTAGCCGGGCTGGAGCGTTTCAGTAGCATCCAGTAGCAAGGTAGCCTGGTGCTCAGGGCCTCGCTCGTAGTGAGAAGTGCTTCTGATCTGCGATTTTTCGGTGGCAGCCCCAACGGGATTCGAACCCGTGTCTCCACCTTGA
>JADDPU010000117.1 GCA_016781725.1 Rubrobacter sp.
TCCCGCCCCCAAGGGATCGACGGAACCGGAGATGGAACAGGTCTCCTAACCCGAACGTAAGGCGCGAAGCGCCCTACAGGATGCTGCAAGTGAACCCTCAAGGATTAGTCTTCCGCGCGCTCGGATGAACAGGGGCAAGTAAAGGGGGAGGCTGGCTCCCCCTCGTCGCATGCGCGGAAGCCGAGCTTAGCCGCGGCGCACGACCCTAAAGGCCAGGAGGCCCGTACCCACCAGCAAGGCCATCGAAGCCAGCGCGGCCAACGACGTCAAGGAGATGGGACCGCCGGTCTCAGAGAGCGCCGAAGCACTGCTCGCGCTCGCCGTAGCAGTGGCGCTCGCGCTGGACGTAGCCATGGCAGACATCTCGGGACAGACGCCCTCGGGATCGAAGGCGGTGTCGGGATTCGTGCCGAACAGCACCTTGCCACCGGGCTTGAAGTAGACGTGCAGCATGTAGTGGGGCTCCTCTACTCCAGGGTGCCCCGGCTGAAGCTCGATGGTTTGTCCGAACATCTCCATCTGCCCCTGCCCCACGTCGGCGGCCTCCCACTCTACTCCCATGACCTCGTTGTTCTCGTCTAGCAAGAGTGCGGGCGGGTTGGCCGGGTCCATCTTCCCTTTGGGGAACTGGGCCTGGAGGAGTTCGTGGTTTAGGGCGTGGACGCCCATGGCCCCAACACCCGAAGGGCTCGGAACGCACGGACCCTCGGGCACGTACCCCTGGGCCTTTATCTGTTCTACGCTAAGCCCTTCGAACTGCTGGCGCAGCTGGGCGACCTGCTGAGGCGGATCTACCGGCTGGGAAGTACTCTGCGCCCAAGCCACCCCCGCCAGGGCGAGCATCGCCGCCATCAGCGCCGCTACAGTGACCAACGATACCACGCGCCTCATAGGCACTACCTCCTTGCAGAGGCAGGGCGCTCAGCCCCGCCGGTTAACTGACACTGCAACCGTAGCAAGTTCGGGCTTTAGGAAAATCCCTCAAATGAGT
>JADDPU010000114.1 GCA_016781725.1 Rubrobacter sp.
TCTGTCGCGTTCGTGGTGAACAGCCCTTACCGTTAGGCTCCGTCGAGCCGGGTAAGGAGGAGCACCGCCATGAGGACCGCCAACGCGCCCCACGAACTGCTCCCAGGGGGCCTGTACCTCGAAAGCCTGAGCATTGGGACGGAGCGAGTCGGCATTCGCGTGGCGTCCGAGGCGAGTAGGTCCCGCTGCCCGCTCTGCGGTCTTGTCTCCTCTCGGGTCCACAGCCGCTACTCCCGCGCGGTCTCCGACCTCCCCTGGCACGGGATCTCCGTGACCCTCGAGGTGGTTCGCGCGAGGCGCTTCTTCTGCGACGAGGCTTCGTGCGAGAGGCGGATCTTCTGCGAGCGACTGCCCGAGAAGATCGCCGCCCGCGCCCGCAAAACCGATCGGCTAGAGGAAGCGCTTCTGGCGATCGCCCTCCAACTCGGCGGCAGAGCAGGAGCAAGACTCGCCGAGGAGCTGGGCATCCTCGCCGCCCGCGACACCTTGCTGAGGAGGATCAAGGGCGCGCCGCTGCCGGAGGTCGGGAAGGTGTCAGGGTGCTCGGCGTGGACGATTTCGCGTTCAAGAAGGGCAGCACGTACGGCACCATACTCGTCGATCTCGAACTCCACAAGGTCGTGGACCTGCTGCCGGAGCGCTCCCAGGAGAGCCTCGTGGGCTGGTTCGAGAGGCATCCGGGCGTGGAGGTGGTGGAGGTGGCGACCCGGGACCGCTCGAACATCTACCGGGAAGGATTGGCCAAGGGCGCGCCCGGCGCGGCGCACGTGGCCGACCGCTGGCACCTTTTGCACAACCTGGCGCTCACGTTGGAAGAATATCTGCTCCAGAAGCGGCCCGTTCTCCGCAAAGCGGCGGCGCCGGAGACGGCGCCCGAAGAGAAGGGCGACGACTCCTTCGCTTCCGGGCCCATCATGCCGAACCGACCGAGGAACCACGACCGGAAGATCGAGGAGGCGGCCAAAAAGCGTCACGAACGCCTCGTCGAGCAGTGGAGGAAC
>JADDPU010000437.1 GCA_016781725.1 Rubrobacter sp.
TGGGTTCAACCGGTCGGTGCAACACGGTAGGTTTTTCGGTGTTGTCCGGACCGGAGGTGCATGAGTGGCGAGAGTGGGTCGTCCCAGAGGGTTGTCCGCGGCAGGCAAGAAGGAGATGTGGAAGCGGTGGAGAGCCGGGGAGTCCATAAGCGACATAGCCCGGGCGCTACAGAAGCCTCCCGGCTCCATCCACACGATGATCGAAGCCACCGGTGGCTTCTCTCCGCCAGAGCGTCGCAGAAGAAGATGTGCACTCACCCTACTAGAGCGGGAGGAGATCTCCCGCGGGCTGGCCACCGGAGAATCTCTTCGGGCAATCGCTCGTAGGCTGGGCCGCTCTGCCTCCACTGTGTGCCGGGAAGTAGAGCGCAACGGCGGACGCGTAAGATATCGAGCCGCAAAAGCTGAAAAGCGGAGCTGGGAGAGAGCCCGGCGCCCGAAAAGATGCTTGCTGGCGATGAACGACGATCTCCGAGACCCAAGGTGGCAGGAAAGCTCAAGGAGGACTGGTCGCCCGAGCAGATCTCCGGCTGGCTCAAAAAAGAGTATCCTCTCGATGAGGCGATGCGTGTGTCACACGAGACCATCTACCGCACCCTGTTCGTGCAGGCCAGGGGCGTTCTCAAAAGGGAGTTGCTCGCCCACCTCAGGAGCAGGCGGATGATATGCGTAAGTCCCGAGGCGCTTCGACGAGGGGACAGCCGCGCGGGCAGATCAAGGAAGCCGTCTCCATCAGAGAGCGTCCTGCGGAGGTAGAGGACCGGGCGGTGCCCGGCCACTGGGAAGGGGACCTGCTCTCGGGATCTCGCAACACCCACATAGCCACCCTGGTCGAGCGCAGCTCGCGCTTCGTGATGCTGGTGCGCCTTAGCGGCAAGGACACCGAAACCGTCGTTGCGGCTCTGAGCGAGCAGATAAGGCGGCTACCGGGGACCATGATGGACACCCTCACCTGGGACAGGGGTCCGGAGATGGCCGCCCACAAGAAGTTCACGGTAGCCACCG
>JADDPU010000251.1 GCA_016781725.1 Rubrobacter sp.
CTCGAGGTGTTTGCCCTTCTGCCTGTATCCACTCTCTTTTCCCCTCTTTAATGTATGAAAGCTCTCAGTCGACACCCGGAATGCTACCGGGGAGGGGCGTTCGTGCCGTCGGCCAGGTGGCGTATTTGGGTGGCGTATCTTTGTGTACGCCAGGGGCGTATGCGCGGAGCACATAGTGGAAGCGGCCGCGTGCCGGGGCGGCTATGAGGGGTCGTTGGTAACGAGCCCCAGGTCGATGGCCCGCACCGCCGCTTGCGTACGATCCGAAACCCGCAGCTTGCGGATTATGCGCTCCACGTGCGTCTTGACCGTGGGCCTGGCGATCACGAGCGTGCGGGCGATCTCCGGGTTGCTCAGGCCCCGGGCGAGCAGCCGCAACACCTCGAGCTCTCGCTCAGTGAGGGGGGCAGCGAGCGGCTGCCACCGGCTCCCGGATCCGGAGGCCTCTTCCCGCTTCCCAGGATCCCCCACCTTGCCGGAGAGCCGCTGTATGAGCCTGGCGGCCAGCTCCTGGTTGAGCGGGTACTCGCCCTCCGTCACCCTGCGCACTGCGCCGACGAGCCGCGTCGCGGGCGCGCTCTTCAGGACGTAGCCGGCCGCCCCCGCCTCGATAGCCTCGAGCAGGTACTCAGGCTCCTCGTGGGAGGTGATCATCAAGACGCAGACGTCGGGCATCTCCGCTTTTAGCCGCCGGGTGGCCTCGAGGCCGTCCATCACGGGCATGGTGACGTCCATGAGCACCACGTCCGGGCGCAACGACCGGGCCCGTGCGAGGGCCTCTCGGCCGTCGGAAGCTTCGCCCACCACCTCGAGGTCAGGTTGGGTGCCAAGCACTAGGCGAAAGCCTTGCCTGATGATGTCGTGGTCGTCAGCGAGGAGCACCCTAAGCGGCGCGCGGCGCGCCGTCGAAGGGCGGTCTGCTGCTGCTCTAGATGAGGGCTCGGGCTGCGACCTTTCTGGTGCTTCCCTGGACATCGCGGCTTACCTCCCATACAGGGGGTTCT
>JADDPU010000028.1 GCA_016781725.1 Rubrobacter sp.
CCAACGCCGTCCCGTTCGGGGGGCGTAAAAAGAAGATAGAGCAGCACGTCGAGAGGTTGCCAGAAGAAGCCTTCTCGGAGGTGCGACCCGCCCGGGACAGCGGTGGCAGGCGCCCGTGGGAGTGGGCGTGCCTGGACCTCGCGGCGGACCCGGAGAAGGGCATGCGTCGCTGGCTCTTGGTCCGCAGGAGCACCGACGACCCCGAGGACCGCGGCTACTACCAAGCCTACGGTCCCGAGGGGACGCCGATCGAGGAGTTGGTGCGGGTATGCCAGGATCGTTGGGCGGTTGAGGAGTGCTTTGCGGAGGCCAAGAAGGGGGAGGTGGGCCTGGACCACTACGAGGTCAGGAGGTGGGACGCCTGGCACCGCCACCACGTCACCCTGTGCCTGCTCGCCCATGCCTTCCTGGTCATCGTCCGACTCGCCGCCCGCGACGAAGAAGACGCAGCCATAGGCGGTAAAAGGGGGATCTCGACCCCGACCTGATCCCGCCGACCGTGCCGGAGGCGAGGAAGCTGATCCTCGCGATGGCCGCACCGAAAAGACGAAGACGCTTCCTGCTGGGATGGTCGACGTGGAGGAGGGCGCACCAGGCGGTGGCGGCCCGCTGCCGCAAGGCAAGCCTGGCAGCGAAACGCGCCGCGAGGGCCACGCCAGGCAGAGAAAGACCGCCCGAGGCCGTTACGATCGCGCCCGAAGAGGCCAGGCTCACCGACGAGCAATGGGCGCTGGTTCGCCCCCTCCTGCCACCGCAAATGGGTGGGATAGGCAGGCCACCCAACGACCACCGCGTCGTCTTGGGCGGCATCCTCCTGTGGGTGGCGAGAACCGGATCGTCGTGGCGGGAGATGCCAGAAGAGTACGGCAAGTGGGAGACCGCGTACAGGCGCCACGAGCTGTGGGCAAAGCAGGGCCTGTGGCAGCGTATCCTCCAAATATTGGGAGAGGAGGACTTGCCAGGACCAGCGACCAAGAACCCTAACTGATGCTGT
>JADDPU010000307.1 GCA_016781725.1 Rubrobacter sp.
TGATCTCCTCCGTCCCGGTCCAGACCAGCCTTACCAACAAGACGCTGAACGTGTCGGGGCTGGCAACAAAGTTCAACCGGGGTGAGCAGGGACAGTTGATCCGGCGCAACGTCCTAGCCGTCGTCGAGCGCGAAGGCTTCAGGGTGCTCAAGGGCGTCACCACGGAGGGCGAAGGGGCGCCCTTCTCCGCCATCCCCACGCGCCGGATCGTGGATTACGCGAAGTACGGCGTCCGCTCGGCGGCCAACCCCTACCTGGGCCGGCTGAACAACGTCCGCGTGCGCGCCGCCCTGCAATCCACGCTCGACGCCTTCCTCACCCGCATGGTCGAGGACGAGGCCCTCACCGGGTACGAGCTGCAGGTGACGGCCACGCGAGCCCAGGAGATCGCCGGGGAGGTCAGCGTCGTGATGACCCTCCAGCCTACCTTCAGCATAGAGTTCATCAGGGTGGTCATGAACCTGAGCTAGCATCTGACGCCGCATCCGGCCGTCTCTAAGCCTTCGGAGAGGAGTGACAACGCATGCCGAACGATGTCTTTCGGGCAATTGACGCCACGCTGGTGCTCGGCGTCGAGGACGCCAGCCTGCCTGAGGGGACCGTCGCCGACAGCCTGGTCTCGGAGTACGACCTGAGCAACACCGTGGGCCGTCTTCATCGGGTGACAGTGTCGGTTCTCAGCAACGTTCAGCCGTTCTACGAGATAGGGCGACGCTATCCTACCCACCTGCGCCCCGGCGTGGTGCGCGTGTCGGGCAGGGCCGAAAGGGCCCACGTCAACGGCGCTTTGCTAAGGCTCCTGCTCGGGGAGGGCGCGCTCAGCCCGCCCGGGGGCTCCAACTTCGTCCAGCCGGCCTTCAACATCGTAGCCAGCCTCCAGGACCCTGCGCGTCCCGACCAGATGACCAGGCTTACCGTCTTCGGCACCAAGTTCGACGGCTGGGACTACCACGTCGCCACGGAGAGCAGCTTCGTGATGGAGCAGGTGACGTTCCAGGCGCTGCGCGTAGCGTTCGAGGAGAGTTAGCGAACACCCATCGGGAGGGACTGGCGACCAGATGGCCCATGCCGACACGCAAACCGTACTGGAAGCCCGCGATTTGCTTGCGGGGAGCGCCATCACCCACGACGTCCGGGTGC
Source organism: Rubrobacter sp. (assembly GCA_016781725.1). Lineage (GTDB taxonomy): Bacteria > Actinomycetota > Rubrobacteria > Rubrobacterales > Rubrobacteraceae > Rubrobacter_D. The sequence continues at coordinate 1,141 of JADDPU010000307.1, forward strand.
CCCGACAGATCCTGACGCCCGGAGCAGAGGTGCCAGAGGACGATGAGGGCGGGATCGTAAGGATGAGGCCGCTCAACGTCGCGGTCCTCACGCTCGTCTCCCGCGCGGCGCAAGAGGACCCGAGCCTGGTACCCCTGCTCATGATCAAGGAGTCCCTCGTCGAGCCAGTCCTCGCGCTCGACCAGATCCGCCAGATGCACGCGGGGCTGGTCCAATTTCTGGCCGAGAGGGTCAACTTTATCTCGGGGCTCGGGAGGGACGATGAAGCGCTTGAAGGGACGGCGAATTCACCTTTGGGTCAGACCCACATCTTGCTGGCCAAGCATTTTGGCTGGACGCCGGAGCAGGTCAGCCAGCTTACGCCAGGACAGGTAGCCGTCTACCTCGCCGGCGTGGCGAGCCTTCTACGACTGGAAGAGCCCGGCGGATGACACAGGATCCCATCCGGCCGCTCGCCGATATCGGGCGGCGGGCGCTGCAGACCGTACGGTACCTCGCGACGCCCCCTGTGCCCGACCAGCACCTGGGGTCGTATGAAAACCAGCTGCGCGATCCCGTACTGGCCCTGTCTGGCCTCTGCAACGAGTTACTAGAACGACTCATACCGGCACCAGCCGAAGCAGAACCCGAGAACCTTGCAGGCGAAGCGGGGAGCCGTTTTGTTCCCGCTCCGATCCCAGGCTCCGCCCTTCCCCCATCCTCGCGCTCCGGTGCTCGCGAGACGAGGATCTCCGCGGACGGGCGCAACGAGCCAGCAGGTGCGCAGAGGGAGAACCAGGGTACGCAGCGGGCCGACACGTCGAGTTTCGACGAGGCCTCACCCTTCGAGTGGCATCGCCGGCCGATAGACGATCCCGCCGCGCTGTCCCAGGACGAGCCAGGCGGAGCCATACTGCGGACCGGCAGTCCGGCGCCGACACCCGGGTCGGCGATCGATGGATCCGACCGCTACCCCGCAGCCGGTTCGCGTAACGTGCAGCACCCGGTAAGGCCGGACGGAGGGTCTTCCCAGGAGGAGCGCAGCATCGAAACGATGCCCCCCATCAGGCAGGATCGGCCGGAGACCAGGCAAGCAGAGTCGCCTCTGGAAGTGCCGCCGCCTGACTTACCAGCACGAGCGGAGAACGGTTCGGTACGAGGAGCCGGGGAACCCGGCGTACCGCTGCCAGGCTCCCGGCTTACAGGGAGCGCCGAGGGCCTGGCGGCGATCCTCCGCTCTCACGTCGCACAGCCGGAGCCGCCCTTCGCCGGAGAGGCCGAAAGGCAGGAAAGCGAGGAACTCCTTTCGAGCCGGCAGGAAGGAGACGAGGGCGGCACCGTGGATGAGCCGGTAAGGACGCGGCCTCCTGCTGGCCGGGCCGGTATCGAGGAGATCATGGAGAGGCTCGCGGAGGAATTGGAGACCGAGTTCGTGCGCACCTACGGAAGGTCGGGGGGTTAGGCCGTGGCCGTCGAGCTTGCCGGTATCGTTCTGGAGCGCCTCACGCACGTGACGGTCGGCGAGCGCGCCAGGATCGTTCACCACGACGTCCCCGGCTTAAGCGGCGAGTTCGCCCAGACGCTGGGCAGGCGCGCGGTCGAGGTCTCGCTTAGGGGCATCTTCTACGGTCCTGCCGCCGTTGAAGATCTGAACACGTTGCGCGCGGCCTACCTCGAGCACGCGCCGGTCGATTTCTTCACCGAGTCGGTTGGCGAGGGCTACTTCACGCAGGTGCTCATCTCGCGGCTGGAGATCTCCCAGCGCGCGGGCTACCTCGACCAGTTCGACTTCGCCTGCGACGTCGTAGAGTACGTGGAGCCTCCCGAGCCCACGCTCGTGGACCCCCTCGCGGCGCTAGATACGGGCCTCCTCGAGGATGCCGCCGGGTTCGTGGACGACGTACAGAACGCGCTGGAGCAGGTCTCCCAGCTGGCTGATCTCCTCAGCACGCCCGCCTTCGGGAACCCGGTCGAGTCGTTGCCTGGGATAGAGAGCGGGTACGTGCAGGCTGCGAGCGAAGGGGCCGTCGTGCTCGCCGAGATCAGGGAGCTGTTCTGACCGTGGCGGACGGGATTCTGCAAAGGCTGCCGGACGTCCGGTCCCTACTCGAGCGCAGCGGCGCGGTCGAGGGTCAGCTCGAAGGACTCCTTGGCGCCCTCGCCTCGTTCGAGCCGGGCAATCCCTCCTCCCCGGTAGCCCCCGTGGGTTCCGTACTGGTCGACCTCGACGCGAAGCTGGACATCGACACCACAGGGCTCTCCACGGACCTCTCAGCCACGATCGACGTAATACGCAACGCCCTGCCACCGGCCACGCTCGAGTACGTCGAGGCGATCGAGGACGCCTACGACGCGGCCCGAGAGCTACTGCAGGACAACGCCCTCGTCAAAGAGCTGGGCACGGAGGGTGACCTGCAAGGGGCCGCGCTCGCCGTGATCGAGGAGGCTTTGGACCTCTTCGACCAGCGCATCGGCCAGCTCGGGGAGAACCTGATCGACGCGGATACGCTGGAAGGGATCAGGGGTGTCTTCGCCAGCATCGAGGAGTTCCGTTCCGACTTCCCGGCTCACAGCGACGACCTCCTGCCTTTCCTCACCGAGCAACTGCTCGGCGTCGGGCCAGATCTCCTGAACGGACCGCTGGAACACCTCGACCAGGCGTACTCAGTCCTCGCGCCGCTGGCCGACGACGCGTTGAACCAGACGGTCAACCCGGCCCGCGAGGCCCTCGCAGGCGCCCTCGACGAGCTTCTGTCCGCGGTAGATGAGTTCGACCCCGCACAGGCCACGGCTTACGCCGAACTGGAGGCAAGGCTCGACCAGATCGAGTCGGCCATCAGGGCGATGGTCGCCGGGATCACGCCGGTATACGGGCAACTGCAGACCCTGGTGGAGAGCCACGCCTGGGACGATCTTTTCTCTACCTACAGGACGCTC
>JADDPU010000473.1 GCA_016781725.1 Rubrobacter sp.
GATGCGCGAGCCTCAGAAACAAACGGGCGTCAAGTACGCCCAGTTCTCCTTGGTGGGCATCTCCAACATGCTCGTGGACGTGGGCGCGCTCAACCTCCTGCTGCTCGTCGGACCCACGAGAAGCCCCGAGTTGCTCGTGGTGTACAACGTCGGGGCGCTGATCCTGGCGAACGCCAACAGCTACCTGTGGAACACCCTTTGGACCTTCAAAGACCAGGCTCGCCACGACGCCAAGCAGGTCGGCATGTTCACCGCCCAGGGACTGCTTAACGTGGCCGTCGGCAGCGCGCTGCTGTGGCTGGCGGCCCACGGGCTTAGGGCCTACACCGACCTCTCTCCTTGGCTCGGCGGCAACGCGGCCAAGGCCATCTCCACGGTGTCCGCCTCGACCCTCAGCTTCCTCTTCCTGCGCCTCTTCGTCTTCAGGCCGCGGAAGGCTTGAGGACTCATACACGACGAGTTGAGGGTGCGGCGTACCGAGGAGGAACTCGCCGCCGGCGCCCGCGAGGTCGAGGCAGGCGAGGTGCGGGTCCGAAAGAACGTCAGGACCGACCGCGAGAGCGTGGAAGTACCGACTAGCCACGAAGAGGTATCGGTGGAGCGGGTACCCCTCCCGGGCGAGGCTACGGAGGCGCAGATCGGCGAGGCCGAGGTGGTCGTGCCGGTGACCGAGGAAGAGGTCGTTATCTCCAAGAGGCCCATCGTCGAGGAGGAGATCCACATCCGCAAGAAGGTGGTAGAGGACGCCGAGGTCGTCGAGGAGGACGTCAGGCGCGAGGAGATGGACGTCGAGGACGATACCACCTTTCGCCGCGACACGTAGAGGGGCCACGCGCCGGGGCAATACTCCCTGTAAGGAGGGCTCTGAGGCTGTTGGTCAGCCTCCTTACGCCTTTATCCGCCCGGCTGGTGGTAGCCCCCGATCCAGGCGGTGGCCTGTGAGTGCCCGCCCTCTGGAGAACGTCAGGGGGCGGGTGGGGGCCGCTGTAGGAGTTCGGTGATCCCTACCTGTCTCGAGGTGTTATATCGTCCGGCGCTGGCGGGTCGGCGGGGCTCTCCGGAACGTCGGACACGGGCGGCTCGTTGAGAACCGTGCCCACCGCGTCCACCTCGGCGTCCGCCACTACCTCCTCCACCACAGCTTCCTGCGGGTCCGTCGGGAGGTCGGTCCCCGACGCGGGCGTAGAGATGCCGAGTAACTCCTTGGCCCTCTCGGCGAGCAGCATCTGTCCTCCCTGGGCCTCCCGGAAGAAGGCCGCCAGGCGCTCGTCGCCGGCCGACTCGGCGTCGAGGGCGTAATGGTCACAGTTGTCGGCGCCTTGGAGCGCGTGGTAGAGGACGCTCACCAGGTTGTAGTGCTCGTCGCGGGTACCGGTGGTCATCTCCCCGTAGTCCATCTCCGCTCCCTTCGTGGTCGGCGCGTCTGCGTACAACCTACCCGCGCCGGCCACCCGCCCAAACTGCCGCAGGCCAGGCAGGCTCGCTGGAGCCCCGGGGAAGGCTTCTGAGGACCTCCCCGATGGTGTGACGGAGCAAGATCGGGGTCGCCACACCGCGAGCGTCCGGTGTCCAGGAGGACGCGACATCTCGTGGCAACGGCGGACGGCGCGTACCCCATCTCGTGGGCCATCGCAAGCCTCGCGCGGGACGAGTATCATTTCTGTCAAAGTGGCCACGGCGAGGCACCACGCGCGGGGCGAGAGGGGCTACGACGTTGAAGCGCCGGTACACGTTCATAGGGGTGGCCGCCGGCTCGGCCCGGCCTCCGACCGGGCAGCGAGGGCTTACCAGCGGCTCCGAGCTCCACTGCCGGCGGCGCGTCTTCTGGGGGTGAGGCTCGTGTACGAGGCGGCGTATAGGACCATGTATGACCTAGTTGTTGTCACCCTGACCCGCCTGCCCTGCGTCGTCGCGATCATGGCCGCGGTCGTCCTCTCCTGCCTGACTTACTGGCGTCGGAGGAGGTCGCCGGGGCGGGGTCCGTGGCCCGCCGTCTTCGCGGTGCTCGCGCTGTACGGGTTCTTGGCCGCGTGGGCGCCCGCTGGATGGGACGAGCCGCTCGTGTTGCTTGGGGTAACGTTCGCAGCCCTGGCGGGCTACGCGTGGCTAGATCCGGCCCGAAAGACGCCCCCGGTGGGCGCAGCGGAAACCCCTGGGGGGCGCGGGTGGTTCGGCTAGGACGCCCAGCGTTGCGGCCGAGGCTTCCTCTCCTTAAGAGGCCGCCACGTGTCCCCGACCCGGGGCAGCACGTTGATCTGCGCACGGAGGACGGCTCGTGGCGAGAGGGCTTCAGGGCGCTCTCCGGTCCCTGGACTTCCGACACGGGCGAGGTGGTGATCTCGGTAGCAACTGAGGACGAGTACAGGGACGCTGCCACGGAGGGTCGGAGCGCGGTCGGCGTACCGTGGCCCGCGGGGTGTATGCGCGTCTCCTCCCGCCTCCCATGGCGCCTGTCCCGCGGATGAGCGTTCGTCGCCAGGGGGGCAGGCCCCGAGAGGTCCGGGGCGGGGAATGAGAGCAGATCCGGAACGACTCGCCTGGGTGGTATTGCGGACGGCGAACCGGGCGCAGGCCAAGGGCAGTACGGCCCGCATCGTCGTCCCGCGCGACCCCGAGCTGGCGGACGAATTAGGTCGAGAGTGGGGATCGAGCCCCACCGACGAAGACCTGCTGTCGGCCGAGGAATACCTGGAGGAGCATGGCTACCTCGCGCCCACGGATATAGTCCTCACCAGGGGTACGTACACCATCACCCCCGCGGGCCTGCGATGGGTCGAGGGTGCCCCGCCCGGAGCGCCGGAGACGTCCCGGGTGGCCGGGGAGGAGCCAGCAGATGTGGGGTCCCGGTTCGCGCCGAAAGAAGATCAGGTGGATTCGGAGCCCAACACGGAGGTGTCCGATCGCTGGTCGGGTGGCGGGCGAGGTTCCCGGCGTCCCTGGTGGCGGAGGGTGTTCGGGAGGCGAGGGAGGATCTGATGCAAGACGAACAGCTCAGGGAAGACGCCAAGCAGCTGCTGCGGGTGTCCTACGAGCGGCAGGCGGCGCGAGGAGAGGTGGGCCTGCGGGTAGATCTCGGGGCGGGGGCCGAGGAGCGGGGCCTGGGCGCGGATAGCCCCCACCTCGCCGCGTTGGTTGACTACATGGAGGTCGCTGGTTGGATCAAGCCCGACCCGGGCGCGTTCGACGCTGCTGGCGGACCCACGCGTATGATCACAGGTCGAGGAGTGGAGGTGCTGCGAGAGAGGTAAGCCCCCCGGAGGTTCGTGCCGGCGTCCTTTGCGGGCCCCTCGGGCTAGCCCGACCCGTCGCTTCGGAGGGCCGCTTCCAACCTGTCGATCAGCTCGGCTTGCGCCGGGTTGATCTTCCGTCTTGCGTTGTGGGAGTCGAACCACTCGCACCGGTCTACCTCGGGGAAGGTGAGCCACCGCCCAGACCCGCGCGGCCACTCGGCGCGCATCGGGTTACTCCTCACCCGGCGCGGATCTGCCTCCCCCTCCCACGCCCAGGCGTGCACCAGCTTGCCTGCCTTCTGGCGGACGCTGCCAAGATGCACGAAAGGCCCTTCAGGATGGATGCCCGTCTCCTCCTGGAACTCGCGGACGGCGGCCGCCAACGGGTCCTCGCCTTTTTCCACCAGACCCTTCGGGACAGTCCAGGCGCCCAGATCCCTACCCTCCCAGAACGGCCCACCCGGATGGGCGAGGAAGACCTCGAGCCCGCCGGGGGAGCGGCGGAACAGGAGTAGCCCGGCGCTTACGTTCGTACGCTTCGTCATTCGCACCCGGGGAGAGGACGTCGCCCCAAGGGGATCACCAGGTACGTTCTCTGTGACATGTTCACCCCGAGTTTAGGTACGACGGAGTCACCTTCTTACGACCCCGGGCCGTCTTTGCTTAGCGGGTCGTGCCTTCGTTGATTCTAGCCGCTCGGCGCCTCGCGCGCGTCCGAAAAGAGGTGGCCGCGAACTTCGGCTTTAGGGGGTTCTCGGAGGTTCGCGGAAAGCCCCGGTCCAACACCTGTGACCGCATCAGCCCT
>JADDPU010000003.1 GCA_016781725.1 Rubrobacter sp.
CGCTCTACCCTCCGCGCGCGATCCTCCGCACGCCTCGAACGACCCGGCGCCCACGATCTCGGAGAGGTCCCCCCTCTCTCTTCTCTGCGGCGACACCCCGCCCCGGACGGGCGTCGCCCGGAAAGCCTAACACGGCTCTTGGGGGTGTGCCACTTTTTGGCTGCCGCCTCACCGGGGCGCACCGGCACCAGGGAAGGTACGGCGCCAGGCAACCCGCACAACATCTGGACCAGCGGAGCCGGGGGCCGCCTCGCTAGGGTCGCGCTAGGTAGCCGCGTCCGGGTCGGGCCGCTCGCCGGCCTCTTCCTCCTGGCTCTCGAGGGTCACCGCGGGAGTCCCGAGGGTGGCGCCCTGGCTCTGCATGAAACGCCGCTCGGAGTCGTAGGCCTGGACCATCATCGCCAGCTCCAGCCTGTCGCGCTCGACGGGCAGCGTGCCGGCCTGCTCCTGCCTGGCCAGCTCCGCGCCCTCCACCCCTAAGTCCCTCTCTAGCTCCGAGATCCTGCGCCGCATCTTCAGCCGGCCGCCGGGCGTAAGGCGCAGGTAGGTACGGTCGTCGGGGCCCTGCGTCGGGTAGACCCAGGCGCTCCGCAACCAGTACTGCAGGATCTCGCTCCTCAGCTCCTCTTTGTTCCTAAGCTCCATGACGCTCCACGCTCTCCTCCGTCTCTAGCACGTAATCTAACGGCTCCCCGCCCGAAACTCCATAGCCCTTCCCCCGTATGTGAAGGGTATCATGAGCCCCGTGCCGGAAGACCACACGCTCGCGCCCTGGAGGGAGCTCGGGGAGAGCCTCGCCGGCTCCTTCTCTGCCCGCGCGCAGGGGCTTCTCGCCTCCGACTTCGCCCTCCTCGACCCGAAGGGTCGGGAGATCGGCCGGCTGAAGATAAACGAGTCGGAGGGAGCGGACCTCGTAGCCGGGGACCTGCTGGCCAGGATAGAGCGCACCGGGCCGAAGCGCTACGCGATGCTGGACGAGGGCGCGCGAATCCTCTCGGCGGAGCAGCCCGCGGGCTCCCCCGGCGCGATGCGGATAAGGCGCGCGGAGCACGTGTACGAGGTCAGCCTATCCCTCCTGCGCAACACCGCCGAAGCCCTCTCGCCGGCGAAAAGGAGGGCCGCGCGCGCCGCCGGAGGCCTCACCAACAGGCGCTACGAGGTCGCCTTCGACGTGGACGACGCTGGCGCCTTGCCGGTCGCCGTCTTTTTGCTTTACCGCCTCGTCGCGCTCAGGCGGGGGGCGTACCGGGCGGGAGGGGGTTGAGAGCGGGGGCTCTAGCGGAACCTGGGGGGTAGCGGGAGGTCCTTGGGCGTGGCGTAGACGGTCACAGTGGATCCCTCGCGGGCTAAGGTCCCCGCCGCGGGGTCCGTGGCCCAGGTTACGCCGCGGGGGGCGAAACCCTCCTGGTAGCCGTAGACGAACCTGGCGTCGAACCCCCTGGCGGCGAGGGTCTGTGCCGCGAAGTAGTCGTAGTAGGCTGTGACGTCCGGCACAGGGACGAGCTCTCTCCGTGGCCGTGCCTCGCCCACCCGGGCCGTCGCCCCCTCCGTCACGGCGGCGACGTTCCGCCGGTTGGACTGCGCGAAGGTTCCCGAAGAGGTTTGTGCGACGGTCCCGACGGAAGCCTCGGGGTCGTCGCCGGTCTGCGGGTCGCCTCCCTCCTGCGCCGTCTGCTGGGGGTCCTGGGCGATCTCGGGCGGTTTTTCGGGGGGGTCGATCTCGACGGGGTTCATCCGGCTCATGGCGTTGCCGACGTCCTGCTCCAGGGGCAGGTCCAAGAACCCGGCGGCGAGGGCCCCGCCGCCGCCCAGCATGAGCAGCAGGGCGAGCACCGAGGCGAGCACCAGACCGGCGCGGCCCTTGCGGGAGGCCGACGACTTCTTGGGCGCCTCCGTCGTCGCGGCGGCCTTGGGGAGGGCTTCGATCCCTATGTCGTCGAGCATCGCCGCCGCCGAAGGGTAGCGGTCGGCGGGGTTCTTCGCGAGGGCCTTCAGGATCACAGCCTCCATGCGCGGCGTGATCCTCTTGTTCAGCTTGCGCGGCGGCGTGGGGTCTTTGTGTAGGTGCTGGCGGGCGAGGCTCCTGACGTCACCGGAGAAGGGCGGCCTGCCAGTCAGGCAGTGATAGAGGAGAATCCCGACGGAGTAGATGTCGCTCCTGGGTGTGGCGTCCTGGCCCTTAAGCTGCTCGGGCGACATGTAGCGGGCGCTGCCCACGATCTCGCCGGTCTCGGCGTCGTCCTCCTCGACGATGCGGGCTATGCCGAAATCCGCTACCTTGACGGTCCCGTCCGGCATCAGGAGGATGTTCGAGGGCTTGATGTCCCTGTGGATGATGCCGCGCCTGTGGGCGTAGGAGAGCGCCCGCAAGAGCTGGGTCACCATCCTCCTCACGAACTGCTCGTTCAGGCGCCCGCCGCGGTTCCCTGCGAGCAGATCCCCAACGTCCCTGCCGGCCACGCACTCGACCACTATAAACGGCCTCTCGCCGTCCTGGGAGATGTCATAGACCTTGACGATGTTCTCGTGGTCGAGGGAGGCCATCGCCCGCGCCTCCTGCCTGAAGCGCCGCCGGAACGAGGGCATCTCGGCGTAGCGGTGGTGCAGGGTCTTCAGCGCGACGGTGCGGCCGAGGATGGCGTCCTCCGCCTTGTAGACGACCGCCATCCCGCCGGACCCGAGCGTGCTCTGTACCCTGTAACGTCCGGCTAAGACCGTTCCTACCGAGGTTTCCAGCGTCTGATCACCTCTAACAATACGCGTCCTGGAATGCATCAATTATAAACGTCCAACGGCACTCCAGATACCTTACCAGAGGGCGACCATGACGTTACCCAACATGATGGATCGTGTCAAACCCGCGTGCCACATTTTGTGGTCCGCCGCGGCGGCAAACTGCCCGCAATTGGCGGATCAAGGACGTTCTAGTTGACTTCCCTGACCCAGGCTGCCACCCAGCCGTCGTCGGACCTGACGTAGTCGCCCCGCCACGAGACGCCTTTCAGCCGGTCGAAGAGCCTGGCGGCCTCGGCCGGGTCTTCCAGCCCGATCTCGGCCCCCAAAGCCTCGATCTCGCTCCTCGGTACCTGGACCGGGATGTTCTCGAACCTATCCTTGAGGACCTCTCGCATCCGGATCTGCTGCTGCCTGTCGGGGGTCCGGTGCCTTCCCTCTCTGATCGCCGACCTCCTCTTAGGGGTAAACCAAAGAACAGTCTGCCTCTCTCCTCGAAACGTATCTGTCGTACAAAACACTACGGAAGCCCCTCCCTTACGGACCATCCAGCGCCTCGAGCACGGCCTCGACGGGACGCTCGCCCTGGTAGGAGAGGGCCACGTTCGAGTCCTCGTCCACAACGACGATGGCGGCGGCCCTGCCCGTGTTCCTGACGGCGTAGCCGCGGCTGACGCGGCCGGCCCAGTCGGGGAGGATGATCACGTACTCCGAAGGATCCACGCCAGGGGGCAACTCGTCCTTGGCCCTGTCGTAAGCCTGGTTGAGGATCAAGCTCACGGACATCCAGTAGACCGGGGGGACTATGGAGAGGTCTATAACGCTGGCAACGAGGACCTCTCGGGGGTCGGGGTGGCGGGCGCGGACGGCGCGGTTGATCTCGCGCGCCGTCGGCGCCGTCGTGCCCTGCAGGTGAAATACGAGGACGACCCGCCTCCCCGCCAGCGCCCTCAAGCTCACCCGCCGCGCGGAGCCCGCAGCGAGTAGGCTGAAGTGCGGCGCCCTCTCCCCGGTCTCGAGCCTCTGCTCCAACGCTAGACCTTTCGCTTGCGCCTCAGGCCGCTCTCGAGTAGCGAGTAGCCGGCCGGCACGACGAGCAGCGTCAGGAACGTCGAGGTCGCCAGCCCCCCGACTACCGTTATGGCTAGGCTCGAGGAGATGAGCCCGTTGCCGCCGCCTGAGAGACCTAGGGCCAGCGGGAGGAGGGCGAAGACGGTGGCGAAGGCGGTCATCAGGATGGGCCTCAGACGGGCCTGCCCCGCCGCCAGGACGGCTTCGTCGGGCGTCTC
>JADDPU010000130.1 GCA_016781725.1 Rubrobacter sp.
GACGAACGGGGCCAAGATCTCCGGCGCCTCGGGGATCGGCAGGAGCACCCGCGCTATCCTTTGGGCGGCCACGTCTCCCTCCCTGGCCACGGCGATCACGTTAGCCCCCCTGGCGACCGTCTCCTCGACGTTTGAGAGGGTCTTCTCGCGGATGATCCCCTCGCCGAGGACGGCCACCACGGGGCAGCGCTCATCAACCAGGGCTATGGGGCCGTGCTTCATCTCGCCGGCCGGGTAGCCCTCCGAGGGTAGGTAGGAGATCTCCTTGAGCTTCAAAGCCCCCTCAAGCGCCAGCGAGTAAGCCGAACCCCGACCCAGGAAGAGCGAGCAGCGCGCGTCCTCGAAGATCTCCGCGGCCTCCTCTACCCTGCCCCCGAGCATCTCCAGCGTCTCCTCGACCTTCTCCGGCGCCCTTCTCAGGCCGCGCCCGAGCTCTCGCAGCCCCTCGTCCGAAAGGGTCCCGCGGACGCGGGCCAGTTCAAGCGCCAGCAAATCGAGGACCGCAACCTGGGCGACGAAGGCCTTGGTGCTCGCGACGCAGATCTCGGGCCCAGCCTTGGTGAGCAGCACGGCGTCGGCCTCGCGCGTGATGAGCGACCCCTGGGTGTTGGTCACCGCGAGAACTTTAGCCCCGAAGCCCCGCGCCGCCTCGAGCGCGGCGAGCGTGTCCGTGGTCTCCCCGCTCTGGCTTATGGCCACTACCAGCGTGCGTTCGTCGCCTATGGGGTCGGAGTAGCGATACTCGCTGGCGACGGCGACCTCGACTGGCACCCTGGCGAGCTTCTCGATGGCGTGCTTGCCGAGCAGGCCGGCGTGGTAGGCAGTACCGCAGGCGACGACGACGACCCGGTCCACCCCCGAGAGGTCCAGGCCCGCCTCCGAGAGGTCGACGGCGCCGTCCGCGTCGAGGCGCCCGAGGAGGGTCGCGCCGAGGGCCGCCGGTTGCTCGTGGATCTCCTTGAGCATGTAGTCCTCGTAGCCGCCGAGCTCGACGGCCTCCACGTCCCAGTCGACCTCGAAGCTCTCGCGCTCGACAGGCTCGCCCTGGAGGGTGAAGATGCGGGCGGAGGAGCCGGTGATCTCGACGATCTCGCCGTTCTCGACGATCAAGAACTCGTGGGTCTCTCCAAGGAGCGCCTGCACCGCGCTCGCCAGAAAGTTCTCCCCATCCCCCAGCCCCACCACGAGCGGGCTCTGGTGCCTGGCGGCCACCACCGTGTCGGGCTCTCGCGCGCTTACGGCCGCGACCGCGAAGGACCCTTGCAGCCTCTTTAGCGTCGCCGCGAGCGCCTCGCGCAGCGACTCTCCGGATTCGACCCGCTCCGCGAGCAGGTGGGCTATCACCTCGGTATCCGTCTCGGAGTGGAAGGCGACGCCGCGCCCCTGAAGCTCCTCCTTGAGCTCGGCGAAGTTCTCGATGATGCCGTTGTGCACCACGGCCACCGAGCCCTCGCCGCCCGTGTGAGGGTGGGAGTTCGCCTCGCTCGGGCGCCCGTGCGTCGCCCAGCGGGTGTGACCCACCCCGGCCCGTGCCCCGGAGAGGGCCCCGTTGCTTTGCGCGAGGGCCCTCTCCAGGTTCTTCAGCTGTCCGACCTGCCGGACCCGCTCGATCCGGCCTTCCCTTTGCAGGGCCAGGCCCGCCGAATCGTAGCCCCTGTACTCCAGATGCCTCAGGCCCTCCATGAGGACCTCGACGCACCTCTCCCTACCGACGTAACCGACTATGCCGCACACGGGCACACCTCCCTACTCGTCCAGAGGCGGGTCCCAGGAAGAGAGGCAGAGAGAAGACAGGGCGACAGAGGCCCTGTCCGGGTTTGGACTGTGCTTTGTCCCCGGCGTCGCCGCCGGGATTTGTCACCGCCCTCACGACCACCCGAAGCCGAGACGCACCCGCCGAATGCTCGATGAACGTCTCCCTCGTCGACTCCCGCCCCGTATACCTCTGGGGTGCGGGAGCCCTGGCGCTTGTAGCTCTTTATCCCTGCCCGTAAACCTCGACGGCCCCGCCGAGCTTACCGGTCATGACTCGCAAACGTGGTCTCTGCTCTCACCTCCCTCGGCTTTGGAGCCATCAATTTACCCGTTGCGCGGCAAAAAAGAAACCCCGCTGGCTGAAAATCAGAAGAGGTTGAGGTCCACGATCCCGAACAGAGCGAGCAAGGCTACGAGGACCGGTTGGTGGACCAGGTAGATCAAGAGCGAGTTCCGCCCCAGCGGCAAGAGCGGCCTCGTCAGCGCCGGCGACTTTCGCGGCAGGATCGCGGGCCGCCGCCCGCCACCGTAAACCAAGTTCCCGAAGCCAAGCCCGGTCAGGACTACCCCGAACCAGGGCAACAGCGGCCTGTAGTCCGGCATCATCCACCCCTCAGGCACTACCCCGAACGGCAAGAGCCAGGGCTCCTCGGAGACGGGGCTCTGGCTCACCACGTACATTCCGATCACGAAGACGAGGAGGCCGAGCAAGACGTTGGGAAGCCTGAGGTTCAGGAACGGGTAGGTGAGGACGATGGAGACCCCGATCAGGTGCAGGATGCCGAACGCCACGATTCCCATACCGAAGAGGAGGAAGACCACGGTCAGTAACACCCCGTAGCCGAAGATCCTCAAGCCCCGCAGCAGGTACTTGGCGAAGCGGTCCCCGCCGCTCCTCGCATGGCTGATGGCGAGCGAGACGCCAACCAGGAAGAGGAAGAGGCTCGCCGTGGCGTCGGCGAAGCGCGCCCAGAAGCCGGTGGTGGCCGCGATGGCGTACCCGCCGAAGGTGCCCAGGTCGTAGGTAAGGTGGTAGACGACCATCATGATAATGGCCACGCCGCGGGCGGCGTCCACCTCCCAGAACCTGCCAGTCTTCCCGGTCGCGCTAGTGTGCGTTGGGGGCTCCTCTCCGTAGTCTTCGGGATCATACCCCAGAGCCCCGACTCAGGCGGGCCGATAGGTTAGGATTGGGGGGTGGAAAGCGGGGACTTCACCATCCGTCCCGGACGCCGGGAGGACGCGACCGAGGCGGCGCGACTGTGGATGCAGAGCGCCGAGGAGCACACAGCCCACGACCGGGTCTACGCGACGGCCCCCGGCGCGGAGAAGACCATGCGCCGCTTTCTCGCCGACCTGGCGAGCAGCGGCCACTCCTTCCTCTTCGTGGCGATAGCCGGGGACCGAACCGTGGGCTTTATCTCGGGCGAGCTGCGGGAGGGCTCCCCCACCTTCCTCCCGAAGACCTGGGCCTCCGTGGACGACGTCTTCGTCGAGCCGGACCACCGCAACCTCGGCGTCGGCCACGCGCTACTCGAGAGCGTCGAGGCGTGGGCTAAAGAGAGGGACGCCAGCGGCGTCTCCCTCCAGGTCGCCGCCGCCAACACCAGGGCCCGCAAGTTCTACAAGGATCTGGGTTTCCGCGAGATCTCGGTCTACGAGGTGCTGGAGTTCGAGTAGGTTTCAGCTTCTTTCGGGCGGCGGATCGACGACGGCCAGAGACCTCGAGAGCACCCGCACGCCGGGTTCACGCTCGTAGCCGAGCGCTGCGTAGAACGCTTCCGCCTCGTCCTCCTCGACCTGGGCCTCTACGTAAGAGACGCCGCGCGCCGCGCAACGTTCACCCACCTTTTCGAGCAGCGCACTGCCGGCGCCCCGGCGCCTTGCTCCGGGGCGCACGTAGAGGTCCTCGATGCTGGCGAACGGCCCGGCGGCCGAGACGCTGAGACGGTAGGCGAGGACGGCGACGCCGACCACGCGGTCTTGCTCGCGGGCGGCCAGCACCTCCAGATCTCCGGCCTCGACGGCCCCGCGAAACCTTTCGGCGAAGGTGGCGGACACGGGCTCGCCGTCCCTGAGGGATTCTTCGAGCAGCCCCAAGGGCTCGGCGAGTTCGGTTCCCGAGACCAGGACGACCTCGATGGGTCTAACGTTCGAGTGCTGTGGCACTGAGCCTGGCCGCGACCTCGACGGCCGCCTCTATCTCCTCGTCTCCGACGTCGAGGTGGGTACAGAGCCGCGCGAAGCCGGGTTTGCCCGGGGTAC
>JADDPU010000270.1 GCA_016781725.1 Rubrobacter sp.
CCGGTGCGACTCCCGTAACCTCCCGAGCGCAAGGGTGGCCGAGCGCGCCGGCTTCAGGCTCGAAGGCGAGCTTCGCAACAACGAGCTGGACACCGGCGGCGTCCCGCGCAACACCCTGGTCTACGCCATGATCCCCGAGGAGCACGAGGGGAGGTAATGACCCGTGAAGCCAACTTCTTCGCGCCGGTCAGCCGCCCGCGCGGTCTCTGACGTAGGCCTCGTAGGAAGGGTGGGTTGTGAGGGGACGCCGGCGGGAGAGGAGAGCCAGGATAGCGCCGCCGGTCCCGAGCAGGGCCAGGGCGTAGAGGAGGAGCTTCCCGACCCACGGTATAAGGGGTAAGGCCGCAAGTATCAGGGCCCCCACCACGGCGGCCAGAGCATTGCCCGAGCGGTAGCGTCCGGTGGCCATCACGACCCTGCTCCCAACGAAGAACGCAGCGACCAAAGCCCCGAAGAAGACGAGCGCAAGATAAGCGGGGGCGAGCAGCAACAGGAGCGGCGCCCCGACGACGGAGACCACGAAGACCACGGAGAGGACGACGACCGCCGGCACCGAGGCCAGCCCGAAGAGTAAGGCCCGACCCGGGGCCTCCTCTGCCCTCCGCGCCGCCGCCGAGAGCGGCCTCGGCGCCAGGACGGCGGCGAGCACGCTACAGGCGACGAAGAGCGCGGAGGTGAAGATCCAACCCACAAAGCCGAGTATGTCCCGCCCGCTGGGGCCATCGAAATCCATATTCCCCGTGTCTATGTCACCCGCCACGGCGTTCTCGTTGCCCTCGAACTCGCCGTTTCCGAACTCGAGGTCCCCTGCCACGTGGGCATCCCGTCCCAGGTATACGTCCCCGTGCTCGACGTCGACGTTGCCGTCCACGTGGGAGTACACGTCTACGTCCCCAAAGCCGGCGTCGACCTCGCCGGCGACCGGCGCGCGCACCGTGATATCGCCGAACCCGGTGTTCACGCTACCCTCGACGGGCTCGTTGACGTAGACGTCGCCGAACGCGGAGCGGACGTCGCCGGAGACGGGCCCGTCTACAGTCACGTCCCCGAAGACTGTGAAGACCTCGCCCTCCACCTCCCCCGGTTCGACGGTCACGTCCCCGAAGGCCCGGCCCTCGAAGGCGTAGGCTGGGGCGGCGGGCAGTATCGCGACGAGCCCCAGTACGGCGACGGAGAGCGTGAACAGCGGTCGAAAGTCGATCCGAAGCAGGGTTGCGGGGTGGTTCATGCCTCGCGGGCGCGTCGGCGGGAGACCGACAGGTACACCGTGGCTATGATGAGGTCGAGCAGCGCCCCGACGGCGAGCGCGACGAGCAGCGCAGGCCCGACCGCCGCCAGAAGGGCCCTGACCACGTCGGCGAACCCCGAGACGAAACTCCAGAACGTGACCAGCGCGTCCACGGCGAAGACCGCGGGGTTGGTGCCGTCGAGGCTCAGGGCCAGCGAGGCTACGAGCAGCAGGACCACGGCGAGGCCGGCCCAGAGCAGCCTGACCTTGACCGACCGGGTCGGCAGCGCCATCGCGACGACCCGGCAGACGGACCTGGGCTCCTCGAACTGGAGGGCTCCTAAAGAGGCGTTGAGGTCAAGCTCGCTCTGGTAGAGAGCCAGACAGCCGGGGCAGCAGCCCAGGTGGGTCCTGACCTCGCGCTCCCGCTCGGGACCGAGCGCGCCGTCGGCGAGCTCGAAGATCTCCTCGGGGTCGCAGCGATGCCCGGGCCCGCCCTTCATCCCCGCTCCCCCGCCTCTTCCAACCTGCCGGCCAGCATGTTCCTTGCCCTGAAGAGGCGGCTCTTCACGGCGGGCACCGTGATGGAGAGCACCTCGGCTATCTCGGCGTAGCTCAAGCCCTCGGTGTAGCGAAGGACCAGCGGGACGCCGTAGGTCTCGGGCAGGGTCGCGATGGCCTCCCTGACACCCCGCGAACGGTCGGCCGCGACGGCCTCGGCTTCGGGGCCGCGCGAGATCGGGGCGTGCGTCTCCGGGTTGAACTCGACCAGCTCCCTGCGGCGCCTGAGAGTATCCACGCCAAGGTTGTTGGCGATGGCGAGCAGCCAGGTCTTGAAGCGGTAGTCGGGGTTGAAGGTCTCAAGCCGGTCGTAGGCGCGCAGGAACGTCTCCTGGACCAGATCCTCGACGGAGACCTCGCGCCGCGCGTAGGAGTAGACGACGCGGCCGACGAGCCGCTCGTAGCGGCGCACCAGCTCCTCGTAGGAGCGCACGTCGCCCGCGAGCGTTCGCTCTACGAGCTCGTTGTCCTCAAGGGCGGCCCGCCGGACCGAGAGGCCGCCAAGCTTCTCCCGCCAACCGCCTATAGTCACAGTGGATGTGTACTCCATACTAGGATAAGTATACGCCCCCCACCCCCTAAAGTTTCAGCGAAAAGCCACGACCTTCCGCAAGTTCGGGGTAAGGGCCTTTCCAGGCGTCCGATCAACGGCGGCAGCGTCCACCGCGATGGCCGTTTTGGGGTTGGGGACGTACGGGCCGGGGCGCCGCCGGCTAGATCGAGGCCTGGCCGTCTATGCTCAGGCCGGACAAAGTGGAAGCATACTCGGCGAGGGCTTCCCTGTTCACTACGGCGATCCTGCGGTTGCGGCTCTCGATGACGCCCTCGCGCTGGAACTCGCTCATCACCTTGGAGACCGCCTCCCGGGTCGAGGCTATCATGTTGGCCAAGTCCTGGTGGGTGAGGCGCACGTCTATAAGGACGCCCACCCCGTTGTTCTCGCCGAAGCGCTCGGCCAAATTGATGAGCAGGGTCGCTAGCCGGGTCGAGACCTCGCGGTGCAGGAGGCTCTCTATCACCTCGTCTGACTGCCTGAGCCTCTCCGAGAGGGAGGAGAAGAGCTTTAGGGCGAAGGCGGGGTCGCTCTTTATCGCCCGCTCTAGAGAGGCCTTCTGGATGCCGGCCACCCTCGATTCCGTGACGGCCTCGGCGAAGACGTCCTGCCAGCGCCCCTCGACGAGGTTGAGCTTGCCGAAGACGCCGCCGTCCTTGAGCAGGGCCGTGGTTGCCTCCTTGTAGTCGCCGTAGATCTTGTAGAGCCGCACCGTGCCGGCGAGGAGGAAGTAGAGCTGGTCGTCGGGGTCCCCCGGCGTGAAGATGGTGTCCTTGGGACCGAACCGCCGCTCGGCGAACCTCAGGCCAGCCTCCTCGAAGTCCTTGAGGCCGAACCCCTCTGGCGCGCTGGTGGCGGCGAACCCCCCTGTACTGTGGCTGGTAAGCATCTGACCCGTCTACCTCTCTAAAGAAAGACCCTGTAAAGGTCGGCGAAACACGCTGAGCCTAAAGTTTATACCCACGGGCGTAAAAACTACTCTCGGTTGCGGGGGTTCTCAGGCCGCCGTCCGGCGCCACTTGAGCTCGACCCCCTCGCGCTTGGCGACGAAGAGCAGGTCGTCGCGCAGCGCCCCGATGTCCTTGTCGTAGAGGGTGACGACGCAGAAGCCGCAGTTGCGGTAGGCCCAGACGAAAGGTGCCAAGTCTCCGGCAACCCGTCTCTCGGAGCTCATACCCCAGGCGTCCGCTAGCCGCAAGCGCGCCCGGGCGAGGTCGAGGACGATACGCCAACCCTGGTCTGTCGGGACCTCGAAGTAGCCTGGCAGGCTGCCGGCGGGGACCATGGCGGCCTGGAGGTCTTCGGCGAAGGCCCTCTTGTGGGCCTCGACGCCGACCAGGTACTCGGCGTCGTCCACGTTCTTCGGGGGGGCGGGGGTGTAGAGGCGGTGCTCCGTGACCTTCACGCCCTCGGGGGGGTAGAACCCGACGAACGGCACGGGCGAGCGCCAGAGGTGCTTTATCACCCCGAGGGTCACGTTGCGCCGCTCCACCGGCCTTCCTACAGACTCGGCGAAGCGCATGCCCGCCAGGCGCATGTGCCTGGGCTCCCAGGGTTGCGGCTCTCCGACGGTCCGGAGGCGCCGGCGGCGCTT
The DNA here is from genome assembly GCA_016781725.1 of Rubrobacter sp. Taxonomy (GTDB): domain Bacteria; phylum Actinomycetota; class Rubrobacteria; order Rubrobacterales; family Rubrobacteraceae; genus Rubrobacter_D. The sequence continues at coordinate 3,937 of JADDPU010000270.1, forward strand.
GGTTATGCGACGAACCTCTTCCACGACGCGCGTATTCTACAACTCTC
>JADDPU010000328.1:0-1051 GCA_016781725.1 Rubrobacter sp.
TGACGAGCACGACGGCGAGGGCGGCCAGCGCCTCGGCGGGCCCCCCGGCGAGCACGGTCGGGGCGACGAGCGAGATCAGGATCGCACCCGGTATCCCCTCGAGCCACGCCCCGGCACGCTCGGAGAGCTCGAACCGGCTCGCGAGCCACAGCCCGCCGGCCCGGGTCGCGTAGGTGACGAGCGCCATGAGCAGGATTGCGATCAGGGTGATGGGATCGATCACCGCCGCACTACCCCGGCGAGGCTCCCCGCCAGTCCCCCGAGCAGGATATACCACTGCCCCGGCAGCCAGTGGTGCGCCGCGACGGCGACCGCTGCGGCGACCGTCCAGGGGAGCAGGTCGGATTTGCCCTTCCACATACCGCAGATCAGGGCGAGGAACACCGCGGTGAACGCGAAGTCCAACCCCCAGCGGGCCGGGTCCTCGACCGCGCTACCGAAGAGGCCCCCGATCAGGGTCGAACCCGTCCACGCGACGAACATCAAGAGCCCGCCGCCGAGAAGGAACGCCGCGTCCCGACGCCCCTTCGCGAGCTCGCCCATCGTGAGCGCCCAGTTCTCGTCCGCCATAAGGTAGACGGACCCGTAGGCTTTGAGACGCGGCAGCTTCGAGAACGCCGGGCCGAGGGCCATCCCCATCAGGAGGTGCCTGAGTCCCACGACGAGCGTAGTCAGGACGATGGTCGCGACGGGCAGCGGGGACGCCCAGAGCCCGAGCACCACGAACTGCGCAGCCCCCGAGAAGACCAGCGCGCTCATCAGGGCGCCCTCCCAGGCGCCCAAGCCCGCCTGCCCGGCCAGCGTCCCGAAGACCAGCCCTATGGCGAAGCCGCTTATCCCGATGGGCACGCACCGCTTCGCCCCCTCGAGCGCCCCCCGCCTGGTGAACGTTATAGCCGTCTTGTCCATATCTCTGGTATCTCCGACCGTCAGCTCTCATGCCCCGTCCGGGGGCTTCACGACGACCTCGTAGTGCCCGGCCTCGGGCTCGAAGTCGAGCAAGAACTCCTCGTCCGCGGGGTAGTATTTGGCCCTCTCCGGGTCAGGGCCC
>JADDPU010000328.1:1173-13773 GCA_016781725.1 Rubrobacter sp.
GCTCCACCTCAGGGGAGTACGGGGGTGGCGTCAGCCTACCTCCATCCTCCGCGCCGAGCCGGGACACGAGACCCCGCCCCCGCAGAGCGGAGGCGAGCCCGCGCACGCCCGGCTCCCTACCCTCTGCGGGCGGGCGCAGACCGAGATTGGAGGGGGCGTCGACTACCACGACGGGGAGCCCGGAGCCGACCACGACTTACCCCCGCTTGCGCAGGAGGCCGACGAACGGCACGGCGGGGACACCGAAAAGCCCGAACAGCCGGCGCCACCTGCCCCTCATCGGCTCTTCGCGACCCTCCTCAGAGGGCGCCACGTCCAGCCGCCACTCCCGGCGGCCCCGTCTGCGGTATCCTGCCTCGCGCGGGTAGTCAGCAACGTGCGAGAAGGTCCTGGCGAGTACCACGCCGACGCCCAACTCTCGGGCCAACTCCCCGGCCCCGACGTACAGCGCCCGCGCCAGCCGTCCCTCGCCCCCCCAGGGGTCCGCGACGAGCAACCCTAAGAGCAGCCGCTTGGACTCCGTCCGGTACCGCAGCGCTCCCAGCACCCTCCCGTCCCTCTCCGCGACCACGAACCGCTCCTCGTAAGCGACCCACCGCGGCATCCCGTTCAACTCCAACAGCCTAGCGACCGCAGGCTCGTCCTCGGCGAGTCCCCAACGCACCACGACGACGCCGCCGTCCTCCAGGAGATCTTCCGAGTCCTCGCGCGCCACCCGCCCGAGACGCCTCTGTGCCGCCTCGCGCAGCAACTCCTCGCGCCGCTCCCTCGCCAACTCTATGTACAGTGGGTCTCTCACCATTCACCTCCACGCTCGCCCGTTGCGTTATAATTGCCCCATCGAGCTAGGACAATTATAACTGACATAGTGTCATAGGACAATAGGATAATCCATGGATTTACGGATAAACTCGCGGAGTCACGTACCGGTACACGTACAGTTGGAGGGGCAGATCAAGCACCTCATCCTGGCTGGCCGCTTCGAGGTTGGCAGTCGGTTGCCGAGCATCCGGGCGTTGGCTGGGTACTTGCGGGTCAACCGCAACACGGTGGCGCGGGTGATCTCCGACCTCGAGCGCGAGGGTTACGTGGAGAGCCGGCGCGGGAGCGGGGTCTACGTGGTGAAGCCGCCGGTTGACGAGGAGGAGGCCAAGCGCCACGAGGTTGTGGAGCGGGTGATAGATCTGGCGGCGGCGCGGGGCATCCCGGTCGAGGAGCTAGGTTACGCGCTCTTGGCGCGAGGCGGGGTGAGGCCCCAGGAGAAGACGCCCATATTATTCGTCGAGTGCACGCGGGCTGAGCTGGATCAGTTCTCCGACGAGCTCGAAGCCCAGCTCCCCGTCGAGGTCGAGAGGGTCTTGCTGGAAGACCTGGCCGAGAGGATTTCGGGTGCCGAGGAGCTGCCGTGGCGCATGGCGGTGACTACCTTCTTCCACGTCCACGAGGTGCAGGGGATCGTGGAGCCGCGCGGGATGGAGACGGTCGCGCTCCTCGCCGAGGCGAACATCGAGAGTTTGCGGCGCCTTACGGAGCTGCCGGCTGGGACGCCGGTCGGTGTAGTGGGTTGGGGCCAGACGTGTATGGAGAACCTCTCCCGCTCCATCGAGGGCGCTGGCCTGGATCACCTGCGCTTCGTCCAGGTCTACGTCGACGAGCAGACCGACAAGATGTTGGAGGACCTTGAAGGGGTCGAGGCCGTGGTGTGCGCCAGCATAACGGCGAAGAGGCTTCGCGAGCTCGGCGCGCCTGGCGATCTGGAGATCATCGAAGAAGACCGCACCCTCGACCAGAGCGGCATCGAGATGCTCGGGCGCATGCTGCGCCAGCCGGACGACGCCGATTAGGCAGTACCCCGCCTCCGCCGTGCGCGTGGAGGATAGGCTCTAAGGGGGCGTTCAGGTGCGCGCGTTGAAGCGGTTCATCGCCGCCTCGGGGCCGTTCTCGACCACGAACTCCACAGCGTCCGCCGCCGTGGGGATGGCGTCCTTTACGGCGGAGTCCATGCGCGAGAGCACGTAGTCCGTAACGGTCACGCCGACCGGCGGGCGACCGATGCCGATGCGGACCCTCACGAACTCGTTGCCGAGCCTCCCTACGATCGAGCGCAGGCCGTTGTGGCCGCCCGCCCCGCCGCCGACCTTGACGCGCACGGTGCCGGCCTCGAGGTCGAGGTCGTCGTGGACGACTACGAGGTCTTCCGGCCGGTAGTCCGCGACCGCTGAGCCCGAGTTGTTCATAAAGGTCGTGGGCTTGAGCAGGGTAGCGTTCTTCGGGCCCAACGAGACGGGGGCGGCTTCGGCCCTCTTCTTCTTGCGCCAGAGGCCGCCGTGGCGCTTCGCCAGCTCGTCGGCGACCAGGTAGCCGGCGTTGTGGCGGGTGCGCTCGTAGGAGCGGCCCGGGTTGCCGAGGCCGACGACGACGGAGGACCCCGTAGGTCTCCCTTCGTCTTCGCTCCGCCCGAACCGCTCGAAGAAGGAGCGCGAGAGCCTAAGCCTGGAGGTTCTGTCCTGCGGGGCCCTCTCCCTCCTCGGGAGCGGAGGTCGCCTCTTCACCCGCACCAGCCTCCTCTGCAACGGCGGCCGCCTCCTCGTCGCTCGGCTCCTCGACGATGCCGGCGGCCTCCATGTCCTCCTCGGTGATCTCGGTCGGAGCCGTGATCGTGACCGCAACCTCTTCGGGGTCGGAGACGAGCGTAACGCCCGCGGGAAGCGCCAGATCCCCGATGGTCAAATTCTCGTTCATGCCGAGGTTCGAGACGTCGAGCGTGATCTCCTGCGGGATGTCGCCCGGGAGGGACTCGACCTGTACCTCGTAGGCCACCTGCTGCAAGACGCCGCCCTCCGCAGCACCGGGCGCCTCGCCGGCCACGGCCAGCGGGACGGTAATCTCGATGCGCTCGCGCATGTTCACGGGGGCGAAGTCCACGTGGACGAGGGTCCCCGAGACCGGGTCGCGGTGCGCGTCCACGACGCGGGCCGTCGAGGTGCTCCCACCCAACTCTATGTCGTAGAGGGCGTTGTCCCCGAAGTGCTGGAGGGTGTAGTCCACGATCTTGGTCGGGACGGAGAGCGAGGTGCTCTCCCCGTCGCCGTAGAGGACCGCGGGGGTCATCCCCGAGGCCCTCAGGCGCCTGGCGGCGTTCTTGCCCCGGCCCTCGCGCTCCCTCGCCTGCAAATCTACGTTATCTGCCACGTCGTTCTCCTAACGGTCTAGAAAAGCTGGTTCTCGCCCATAAAGACCTCGCTTACGGACTCGTCCTTAAAGACGTTCTTTATGGTGCTGGCGAGGATAGGGGCGATCGTAAGCGTCCTGATCTTAGACCGCGGCTGGTCCCTCTTCAAGGGAAGCGTGTCCGTTACGACCACCTCTTTTATGCTGGATTCCTCTATCTTGCGGTACGCGTCCCCCGAGAGCTCGCCGTGGGTGGCCGCCGCCCAGACCTCGGCGGCCCCCTCGGCCATCAGGCGCTCGGCGGCGTTCGCCAAGGTGCCGCCCGTGGCTATCACGTCGTCTATCATGATCGCGCGCTTGCCCGCAACATCGCCGATGACGTGCGTGACCTCGGAGCGGTCCGGCTTGTCGCGCATCTTGTTGACGATGGCCCAGGGCAGCCTGAGGTGCCCGGCGAGCTGCTTTGCGACCTTGGCCTCGCCCGTGTCGGGGGCCACGACGACCGCGTCCTCGGCGTCGCGGAACCCCTGGTCCACAAAGTAGTCGACGAACGTGTGCATCGCGGTCAGGTGGTCGACCGGGAAGGTGAAGTAGCCCTCGATCTGGCCCGTGTGCAGGTCCATAGTCATCACCCGCTCGGCGCCGGCGGCCTGGATCATGTTCGCCACGAGCCTTGCCGTGATGGGCTCGCGCGGCTTGGTCTTGCGGTCCTGGCGCGAGTAGGCGTACCAGGGGATGACGGCCACTATGCGCTTCGCGGAAGCCCTCTTGGCCGCGTCTATCATGATAAGTAGCTGCATCAAATTCCGGTTGACCGGATCGCCTAGGGACTGGATGATGAACATGTCGGCCCCCCGCACGCTCTCCAGGTACCTGGCGTAGAGCTCCCCTCCGGGGAACTCGACCAGCTCGACCCCGGCGAGGTCCAGGTCCAGCTTCTCCGCTATTTTCTCCGCCAGTTCGGGGTAGCCCTCGCCGCTGACTATCATCAGCCGCTTCTCCGTGGTCTGCGTCAGATAGCCGTTCTGCATCACCGTGCTAACCCTCCGTCTCTCGCCGGCTCATCGTGCTCTGCCCTCTTCCTGCGTCGCTGGGGGGATTCCGCGATAGCCCGCGCCGGTGCCCCCACCGCCAGCTTGCCCGGCGGCACGTCCTTGCTGATCACCGACCCGGCCCCCGTGTAGGCGTCCTCGCCGACCGTGACCGGCGCTATGAGGTTCGTGTTCACGCCCGTAAAGGCCCCGTCCCCGATCCTGGTGCGGTGCTTCGCCTCGCCGTCAAAGTTCGCGGTTATCGTGCCGGCCCCGAGGTTGGCGTCTGCCCCTATCTCGGTATCCCCTACGTACGAGAGGTGCGGAACCTTGCTCCCCCTCCCCACAAGCGTGTTCTTGACCTCGCAGTAGGCCCCGACCTTCGCCCCGGGCTCGAGCACGGTCCCGGGGCGCAAAAACGAGTACGGTCCTACGCTCGCCCCGTTCCCCACCTCGGCGCCCCTTCCCACGGAATGCTCGACCAGGGCCCCGTCGCCGACCAGGGTGTCCTGCAGGTCCGCGGACGGCCCGATCACGCAGTCCGAGCCTATCCTCGTCTCCCCGCGCAACTGGCTGCCAGGCAGGATCACGGTGTCGCGCCCGATCTGGACCGACGCCTCTATGTGCGTCGAGGCCGGGTCCCTGACCGTAACCCCCTCCCTCATGTGGGCGTCCAGGATGCGCCTTCTCAAGATCTCCTCAGCCCGCGCCAGCTGGGCCCGGTCGTTGACCAGGTTGGCCTCCTCAGGGTTCTTCAGCCTGTAGGTGACAGCCCTGGATCGCCGCCCGATGGTCTCTAGCACGTCCGTGAGGTACAGCTCGCCTTGCTCGTTCTCGGCCGAGAGGCCCGAGATGGCCTCCCGGATCTCGGGCAGCTCGAACGCGTAGAGCCCCAGGTTCACGAGCCGGTTCGCGCGCTCGGACTCGCTCGCCTCCCTCTCCTCGACTATCCTGACCACGCCGGCCTCCTCGACCACCCGTCCCAGACCGCTCGGGTCGTCCAGCTCGGCCACGAGGACCGTCGCCCCTACCCCCGCCGAGCGGTGCCGCTCGACGAGCTCCCCGAGGGTCCTGTCCGAAATCAGGGGCCCGTCGCCGTTGATCACGAGGAGCACGCCTTCCTCTTCCCCCTCCAGGGCTGCCAGCGCCACGCGCACCGCGTCCCCGGTGCCGAGCTGCTCCTCTTGCAGGACCGGCTTGGCGTCCTGCGGCAAGACCGCCTCGACGAGCCCTGCCTGGTGGCCCACGACGACGAAGAGCCCCTCCGGGAGGAGGGGCCTCGTTGCCTCGATCACGTAGTTGACCATGGGCACGCCGCAAAGGGTGTGCAGCACCTTCGCCCTGTTGGATTTCATCCTGGTGCCCTTGCCAGCGGCCAGGATCACGGCGAAGATGGGCGCACTCTGGGACATCGGCTACGAGCTCCTATCGTTGGCCTCGCTGACGGACCGCGCTCGCGCGTCGGCGGCTGGGGCGGCAGGATTCGAACCTGCGATCCCGGGACCAAAACCCGGTGCCTTGCCACTTGGCCACGCCCCAGTACCGGCTCACACTCGCGACCGTCGCGATTATACCGGAGCGCCTCTGGGCCGTCAGTCTCCAAGCCCGCCTCCTCCCCGGCCCAAGCGGCCGGGTCAGAGATCCTCCACCCCGCACGACACAGGCCCGTAGACGCCAGAGAAAGCCACCCCGCTCTTCCGGGCGGCACTCCACGCCGCGTCCGGGTCGTCGAAGATGCCGTATACGGCCGTCCCGCTCCCGCTCATCGAAGCCCCAAGCGCCCCGTTTTCGAGGAGCTTCCGCTCCAACGCCGCCACCTCGGGCACGATTCGCGCCGTCACGGGCGCAAGGTCGTTGCCGACGGCGGCGGCGAGCGCTGGGAGGCTCCCGGACCTTAGGGCAGCGACGACCGCCTTGGCGTAGTTCGCGCTCCCCGCTGAACTCTCGTCGTCGTAGGCGCGGTAGATCCTGGCCGTCGCAGCACTCGCGGATGGCTTGGTCAAGACGAGATGGTGCTCCGGCGGCGGCGGGAGCGGCGTCAAGAGCTCCCCGGCGCCTTCCCCAAGGGCGGTCCCTCCCGAGACGCAAAACGGCACGTCGGCCCCGACCCTCGCCCCGAGCTCGCGCAGATCTTCGGCGCCAAGCCCGAGCCCGAAGAGCCGGTTCAAGCCGACGAGGACCGCAGCGGCGTCAGCCGACCCCCCGCCCAGGCCCGCCCCGGCGGGTATCCCCTTGCGCAGCCTCACCCTGACGGGGAGCTCGTCCCCGGTTAGCTCCCGGAGCAGCCTCCAGGCGCGGTACGCAGTGTTCTCCTCCGGGGGTCCGAGCCTCGCTCCGTCGGGCTCGACGCGGAGCCCGAAACCCCCGTCCCCAACCTCGATCTCGACCTCGTCGGCGAGCGAGACGCTCTGCAAGACGGTCCTGACCTCGTGGTACCCGTCCCCGCGAAGCCCTAGCACGTCCAGCGCGTAGTTGACCTTGGCGAAGGCCCTGAAGTGAACCCTCTTCATCAGAGCGCCCACGACAGCGCCCGGTACAGCGCCACGAAGTCCTCCGGGCTAAGCTCCTCGGCCCTCGCGTTCGGCCCGTGGCCCAAAGAGAGGAGAACCCGCGGGGCGCCGGCCCGCGCCGGCTCCGGCAGGTTGTTGACGAGGCGCTTGCGGCGGCTCCTGAACGCCCCGATCACGAGCTTCTTGACCCGCCCGTAGTCGCCCGGTGGATCTCCTCTGCGCTCCATCTCCACGACCGCCGATTGTACCCTTGGCGGCGGCTCGAACACGGTCGGTGGGACCCTGTGCAGGATCCTCACCCGCGCCAGCAACTGCGCCAGCACAGCGTAGGCCCCGTAGTCTTTGGTGCCCCGCCCGGCGGCCATCCGCCGCGCCACCTCGAGTTGCACCATGAAACGAAGCGTCTTTAAACCCTCGACCTCTTCGAGCAGCATGAGCACGAGCGGGGAGGCGACGTTGTAGGGCAGGTTGGCCACGAGCTTGTTCGGCGTGGGGTCGATGCTCGAGTAATCGAAGCGGAGGGCGTCGCCCTCGTGAACCCGCACGTTCCGGAGGCCGCCTACGGCGTCGCGCAGGGCGGGGAGGACGTCGGGGTCGATCTCCACCGCGTGCACCAGCCTGGCCTTCTCGGCGAGAAAGGCGGTAAGAAACCCGCGTCCGGGTCCGACCTCGAGGACCACGTCCTCCTCCGTTACGCCGGAGACGACTCTGCGGGCGGTGTTAGGGTCCTTGAGAAAGTGCTGGCCGAAGCGCTTTTTCGGGAAGTCGGCTGGGGGGCTCAACGAGAGGCTTCAGATCTCGAGCGGCAGGCCGAAGAGGTTGCGGGCGTTACGGGTGGTCAGGGTGGCGAGCTCCTCGTCCTCGACCCCAAGCCTCTCGGCGATGAAGTCGGCGGTGTGGACGACGTTGCGCGGCGCGTTCCTCCGGCCGCGCAGGGGCTGGGGACTCAGGTAAGGGGCGTCCGTCTCAACCACGATACGTTCGGTGTCCATCAGGCTCAGCACCCTGGCCGTCTCGCTGTTGTTGTAGGTGACGTTTCCGGCGAGGCCGATGTAGTAGCCGCGCTCCCTCGCCTCCCTGACCTCGCGCTCGCCGCCCTCGAAGCAGTGGAGGACGACCGGGACCCTGGCGCTCCCGAGGCAAGCCATCGTGTCGGCGAAGGCATCGCGAGAGTGAATCACCAGCGGAAGGCGGGTGTCGTTGGCGAGCGAGATCACATCCTCAAAGAGCGCCCACTGGATCTCCGCCGACCAGTCGTTTCTGTAGTAGTCGAGCCCGACCTCGCCAAGGGCGACGATCCCCGGCGACTCCGAGAGCTCCGCCAGCGCCTCGAGGTCGGCGGCCGTGTACGTTCCCGCGTTGTGCGGGTGTATCCCCGCCGTCGAGTACACGTTGGGCAACACCGCAGCCAACTGCGCCCCGCGCTGGGAGTCCGCAACGTCGGTCCCGATGTTCACAACGGCCCCTACGCCCGCCTCCGCGGCGTCCCTCACGGCCTCCTCAGGCGAGACCTCCAGCCGCAAAAGGTGCGTGTGCGAGTCCACGAGCATAGCACCCATCCCCTCTCCCGAGAGCCCTCAGCGGAGGGCATTATACAGAGGGCTGTGGCCCGGCGAAGCCAGAGCCGAGGGTCGTAAACGGTCCCCGACTCTTGTTGAAAGGCGGGAGCTGGCGTTCCCTCATCGCCAGCCGGTTCTCCGCGCCAACCAGGCCCTGGCCGCCTGGCCCTGCGCCGCCTGGAACGCCCGCAGAGTGGGCAACCCCGGTGGTGCGGGCCGCAGACCCTCCCCCGTAAAGAACCCGGCGACCACGGCGGTGACGGCCTCGGGGTCGGCGGAGCGCCCGTGCGAATGACGGTCCAACAACGCTTCCGGGAGCGGGCCGCCCTGCATCGCCACGCTCGGGGCGAAGAAGACCGCGTCGACCCAGGAGACCCCAGCGCGGGCGTGCGGCCAGTCCACCACAAGGACACCGTCTTCCGGCGTCAGCAGCAAGTTGTCCGCCCTCAGGCGGAAACCCGGCGTCCGCTCTCGGTCCGAAGCCGCGCGGCCACGCCCGGGGAGAAGCCGGCCAGCTGAGACTCAGCCCGGACGACGGCGCTGCCTAGCCTGTCTTCCACGGCCGCCCGCACACGCTGCGGAACCTCCGACCAGTCGAGCCGGAGCCCTACCGAGTCCGGTGGCCTCGATCCTCCCACGCCCCCAGTCTACCCCGCACGAGGCCAAGGAACCGCGTCGCGCACGGCCCTTCCCAGACCCCGGCGAACGCGTGAGCGAGAGGCACGCAGCGCCCGGCAAGAGCGGCGCAAGGACGCGCCGAGCTCAGCGGACGAGCCACAGGCGCATCAAGTCAATTTCGGCGCAAGATCTGCGTGGGGGAGCGGCCAGTAAGGGCAAACCGACGTTCACACCGACCGGGAGAGGTCAGGCTCCTACGAGCCGGTCGTAGATCTCGGACCGCCGCCACCCCGACCCTTTGGCCGCCTTTGCCGCCGCCCGAGAAGGACTCTCACCGTCTGCAACGTACCTTCGCGCCAGCTCCACAGTCCCGTCGAAGCCTACCGGCCCGGCCTCGGTCCCGCCCCGCACGACCAGCACGACCTCGCCCTTCGCCCCGCCCGAGAAGCGCCGCGCCGTCTCCTCCGCCGTGCCCCGAACTACCTCCTCGTGCAGCTTGGTCAATTCCCGGCACACCGCGACCCGCAGCCCCGCCGGCAGCTCCCCGAGCGTCTTGCCCAGTCGGTGCGGCGACTCGAAGAGCACGAAGGTGGAAGGCTCGCTCGCGATACGCTCCAGGAGCTCCTTCCGTTCGTGGCCCTTGCGCGGCGGGAAGCCGGCGAAGACAACAGTATCGGCCGGCAGACCCGAGGCCACGAGGGCGGTGGTAAGGGCAGAGGGCCCGGGTAGGGCTTCTACCCCGACGCCGGCCTCGATGCAAGCCCGCACGAGCCTGTAGCCGGGGTCTGAGACCAGCGGTGTTCCGGCGTCCGTAACGAGGGCGAGGCGCTCCGTCTTCGCCCGCTCGGCCAGCTCGGGGGCCAGGCGCTCCTCGTTGTGCTCGTGGTAGGCGACCAGGTCTTTCTTTATGTCGTAGTGGGAGAGCAGGCGCCCGGTGCGCCTGGTGTCCTCGCAGGCCACGAGGTCGGCCTCCCGCAGGTAGCGCAGAGAGCGCAGGGTGATGTCTTCCAGGTTTCCTATCGGGGTTGGGACGACCGCGAGCGTCACCCTCTACCCACCAAGCACGTACTCCCCGGTGAAGGCGTCCCTGGCCAGAGCGGCGGCGCCGAGGACGCCGGACTTGGGCCCGAGGGTCGCCACCTTGATCTCCGCCAGGTCGCGCGACGGGGGTCTGGCGCGCAGCATTACCTCCCTGCGGGCGGCCTTCAGGATCAACTCCCCCGCCTCCATGACCCCGCCGCCGACGGCCACGATCTCCGGGTTGAAGATGTTGACGAACCCGGCGAGCCCCACGCCGAGCCAAGTCCCGGTCTCCTCCAGCACCGAGAGCGCCAGCTCGTCCCCTTCGCGCGCGAGCTCGGTGACGTCCTCGCCCAAGACCCGGCGCTTGGCGGCGAGGCGTCCCAGGGCCGAGTCCGGGTGCTCGATGGCGGCCTCGCGGGCGCGGCGCCCGATGGCGGTGCCCGAGGCGAGGGCTTCGAGGCAGCCGCGGTTGCCGCAGGCGCAGCGCGGTCCCGTGGCCTGGACCGTCACGTGGCCGAGCTCGCCGCCCGATCCCTGCGCCCCGCGCATCAGGACGCCGTGGGTGATGACGCCAGCGCCGATGCCTGTTCCGAGCGTGATGAAGACCAGATGGTCCACCTCGCTGCCCACCCCGAAGCGAAACTCCCCCCAGGCGGCGGCGTTGCCGTCGTTCTCTATGGTTAGGGGCAGCCCGATCTTCGGCTCCAGCTCGTCTTTGAGCGGGATGCCCTCGACGGCGTGCAGATTCGGGGAGAAGATCACTTTGTTCTCCTGGGCGAGGATGAGGCCAGGCACGGCCAGGCACACGCCCCCGACCTCGGGGCCGTCCCCCACCTCGGAGACGGCCCCCGCGATGGCCTCGACGAGCTTCTCGGGCGAGTGAGGCGTCGGGTAGCGTACCTCATCCAGTATCTTGCCCTCAGGGGTTACGACCCCGGCGGCGATCTTGGTGCCCCCCACGTCCACCCCGATTGCGTTCATGTCCTAGCCCCGCCTCCAGTCCACTACCTCGAGTTCGGCCTGGCCCGAGTACCGGCTGCGGCCTACCGTGTAGGCCGCACTAAAGAGCCCGGTCGGCAACTCGTCCGGCTCGCCGGCCATCTTCGCCTTAACGCCGCCGGGCAGCTCGAGGAGGTTCATGCCCTCCCAGATCTTGCGCGAGCCCTCGACGCGCAACCCTTCGCTAACGAAGACCGGGCGGTAGTTGCCGCTGCCGAACGGGGCGAGTTGCTCGTGCCACTCGAGCAGGCCGCCCGAGACGCTCTCGAGCGGTATCACGGCGTCGATCTCTATGGCGGGCGCGAAGATCTCCGGGTTCTCCTCTTCCTGTGCTCTGACCTCCTCGTTAACGCCGGCGACGAAGGCGTCGAGGTTGCCCGGCTTCACCGAGAGGCCCGCGGCCTTGCGGTGGCCGCCCCACTCCCCCATCAGGTGCCTCACGGCGTAGAGCGCGCCGTAGAGGTCGACGTCGGTCTCCCCGGCGCGGGCCGAGCCGCCGTAGGAGTCGTCGGCCCGGCGCGTCAGGATGGCGGCCGGCCTTCCCGTGGCGCCCGCCACCCGGCCCGCTATAAGCCCGGCGAGCCCCCCCGTCTCCTCCGAGACCACCACCTTGAAGTCCTGCTCCGGGTCAACCTCGGCCAGCGCCCGCTCGACTGCGTATTTGGTCCGCCGCTGGCGCTCGGCGTTCAGCTGGTTGAGGAGGGAGGCGATCCGCAACGCCTCCCTGCGGTCCTGCGTGAGCAGCAGGTCGAGGGCCGGGCGCGGGTTCTTTATCCTGCCGATGGAGTTGATGCGCGGTCCGAGCCTCCACCCGAGGTCCCCCTCGTCCAGCTCCCCCCGCACCCCGGCCACCTTGACGAGCGCCTCGATACCGGGCCTGGCGCCGCCCGCTAGGAGCCCCCTGTTGATGTGCTTGAGCCCCATCCGGGCGAGCGCCCGGTTGTCCCCGACCAGCGGGGCGATGTCGACGACGGTACCTACGGAGACGAGGTCGAGGAGCCTCCCCAACCGCTTCTTCCCTTCCGCGTCGCCGAGCTCGCGGGCGACGGCCCAGGCGAACTTCCACGCCACCCCGACCCCGGCCAGAGGATCGTCGGGGTTCCAGAGCTTCGGGTCGATGACGGCGACGGCTGCGTCCGGCGGGTCTTCCGGCGGGATGTGGTGGTCCGTCACGATGGCATCCATGCCGAGGTCGCTCGCCAGCGCCACCTCCCTGCGGTTGGAGATGCCGCAGTCGGCGGTGATCAAGAGGTCGACACCCTCCGCGAAGAGGTCGCGCACGTAGGGCTCCAGGAGCCCGTAGCCCGTCTGGCGCGTCGGCAGCCCGACGGTCAGGTTGTCGGTGTAGTTGGAGAGCGCGAGGTAGAGCACGGCGGCCGAGGTGATCCCGTCGGTGTCGTAGTCGCCGAAGACCCCGATCCGCTCCCCTTCCTTCACTGCCCGCGCAACCCGCCGGGCCGCCACCCGCCAGGCCTCCTCCTCGGGCATCCCGATGGCCGCGAGCGAAGGGAAAAGGAAGTCCTCGGCGACCTCGGGAGCCACGCCGCGGTTGGCCAGCACGCGGGCGCAGAGGGGATCCACCCCCGCCGCCTGCGAAAGCTCGGATACCACCTCAGCATCCGGCTCGAGAAGCCGCCAACGCGCCAACAAAGTCCTCCCTACGCCGAAAACCCCAACCTCAGAGTATCG
>JADDPU010000069.1 GCA_016781725.1 Rubrobacter sp.
TTACTTAACGGTCCAGAGCGTTTTGGGTCGTTGTCGATTAGTTTGGCGCAGGTCTGGCACAGCCAGACGCCGTTCTGCGCGCTCTTCCTCTCCTCTTCGGAGAGCCCAGCATCGTACCTAGGTCCACCGGGCGCGGCCGCGGTGATATGGGCGGCCACGCCGATGTTCACCGCCTTCTCGGGATCGGAGTTCGGTCCGCTCGTGGTGCGTTGGCAGTCGGGGTTCGAACAACGTACTCCGACTCGGTTAGCCAGCACCGTCTTGATCCTAGGGGGGAATTCGTCACGCGCTTTACTCACGGTACCCTCCGGTACCCTGCACGCCGGTGTGGAAAGGGTGACTTGAACCTGGGAAGTACGATGACACGCACCAATGATATCAGGCCAACGCTATGTTCTTAGGATTTGATTGGGGTCTTCGGCGCCTCGCCGCGCAGCACGGCGGCGAGGTTCTCGGCGGCGAGGGTGGCCATCTTGTCGCGCGTCTCGATGGAGCCGCTGCCGATGTGCGGGGCGAGGACGGCGTTCTCGAGATCCAGGAGCTTCGGGTGGACCTTCGGTTCCTCCTCGTACACGTCGAGGCCCGCGGCGAAGATACGGCCCTGTACGAGGGCGTCTGCGAGGGCGGCCTCGTCCACTACGGGCCCGCGCGAGGTGTTGACGAGGACGGCCCGAGGCCTCATCTTCTCGAGTTCTTCAGCGCCGATCAGGTGGTGGGTCTCGTCGGTGAGCGGGGTGTGGATGGAGACGAAATCCGCCGTCCGGAGCAGCTCGTCGAGCTCGAGGTAGCGGGCGCCGAGCTCCTCTTCGGCCTCCGGTTTGCGGGAGCGGTTGTGGTAGACGATCTCCATCCCGAAGCCCCTGGCGCGGCGGGCGACGGCTTGTCCGATCCTGCCGAGCCCGACGATCCCGAGCCTCTTGCCCCACACGTCGGGGCCCGTGAACAGCTTCGGCCCCCACCACTCCCACCTGCCGGAGCGCAGGACGCGCTCCGACTCCCCGAGGCGTCGCGCCGCCGCGAGCAGGAGCATGAACGCCACGTCGGCGGTCGTCTCGTCGAGGACGCCGGGGGTGTTGGTGACCACTATCCCCCGCTCGCGCGCCGCCACCACGTCCACGTTGTCGTAGCCGACGGCCATGTTGGCGACGACCTTGAGGCCTTCTCCGGCGGCGTCCATGAACTCGCCGTCTATCTTCTCGGTGACGGTCGAGAGAACTCCTTCGGCGCCGCGGGCGGCCCCGAGGAGCTCGCCGCGCTCGGGCGGGGCCTCGGAGAGGACGGTCACGTCGAACCCTTCGAGAGGGCCGAATCCGGCTTGAGGGATCTCACGCGTCACCAGCACCTTTTCGGGCATCAGCCCCACACCTCGTCCAGCCTGCCAGCGTAGAAGCTCAACGCCCGTTCGTAGGACTTTATCCTCGGGTCGGATGTGGTCTCAACGAGGTTCTTCAACAGTAACTCGACGGCCTCCCGGCACTCCCCGGCGTTGTACAGGGCCAGGGCAAGAAAGGTCTGCATGGCCCTGTCTTCGGGGAACTCCGACACCCCTTGGCGCAGCACCTCGACGGCTTCGGGGTACTCGCCGAGGGTCCTATGAGTACTGCCCAGGCCGAGGAGCGGCGCGGCGCGCTCCTCGGCGGGGAGGCGGCCGGCGATGGCCCTGAGGTAAAAAGGCACGGCCTCGCGCTCGCGTCCCTCGAGATCGCACAGCCAGGTCATCTGGTAGTTGGCCCCGGCGTCGTCGGGAGATTCCGCCAGGACGCGAGAGAGCAGAGACCGGGCCCCCTGGAGGTCTCTGCCCTTCCGCAGCCGGATCGCCGACTGAAGCTCGGCCCGTCGCAACCGGCTCTTTAGCCTTCCTTCAAGAGCTGGCGCAGCACGGTGTGAAGGATGCCGCCGTTGCGAAGGTACTCGACCTCGACCGGCGAATCGACCCGCGCCTTGACCTTGAACTCCTTCTCGTCGCCGTCGTCGCCCGTGGCCTTGACCGTAAGCTCGGCGCCGGGCTCGAGGTCGGCGAGGCCCGAGATGTCGTAGGACTCGTGCCCCGTCAGGCCTAAAGAGTCGGCGCTCTCGCCTTCCGAGAACTGCAACGGCAAGACGCCCATCCCGATAAGGTTCGAGCGGTGGATGCGCTCGAAGCTCTCGGCGATGACGGCCTTTACGCCGAGCAGGAAGGAGCCCTTCGCCGCCCAGTCGCGCGAGGAGCCCGAGCCGTACTCCTTGCCGGCGAGGACGAGGAGCGGCACGCCCTCCTCCTGGTACTTCAGGCTGGCCTCGTAGATCGTGGTCTCCTCGCCGTCCGGGAGGTGGACTGTGTAGCCGCCCTCCTTGCCCCCGGCGAGCTTGTTGCGCAGGCGGATGTTGCCGAAGGTGCCGCGCACCATGACCTCGTGGTTGCCGCGACGGCTCCCGTAGGAGTTGAAGTCGCGGGGGTTTACGCCCTTCTCGATCAGGTACTGCCCGGCCGGCATCTTCGAGGGGATCGCGCCGGCCGGCGAGATGTGGTCCGTCGTCACCGAGTCCCCGACCTGCACCAGGACGCGCGCCCCTTCGATGTCCTTGAGGTCCTCAGGGTCGGGACCCATGTCCTTGAAGAAGGTGGGCTCCTGGATGTAGGTCGAGTCGGGGTCCCACTCGTAGAGGTCGCCCTCGGGGACCTCCACGTTGTTCCACTGCTCGTTGCCGGTGTAGACGTCGGCGTACTGCTCTCTGTAGATCTTCGGGTCCAGGGCGTTGTCGATCTCCCTGGCCACCTCCTCCTGCGAAGGCCACACGTCCTTGAGGTAGACGGGGTTGCCCTCGCTATCCTCGCCCAGAGGGTCCTTCGAGAGGTCTATGTCCACCGTGCCGGCCAGGGCGTAGGCGACGACGAGCGGCGGGGAGGCGAGGTAGTTGGCCCGCACGTCCGGGTTGATGCGGCCCTCGAAGTTACGGTTGCCCGAGAGGACGGCGGCGACCACGAGGTCGTTCTCGTTGACCGCCTCGGAGATCTCCTCGGCGAGCGGGCCGGAGTTCCCGATGCACGTCGTGCACCCGTAGCCGACCACGTCGAAGTTGAGCTCCTCCAGCGGGTCGAGGAGCCCGGAGGTCTCGAGGTACTCCGTGACGACCTTGGACCCGGGCGCGAGGCTCGTCTTGACGTGCGGCGCGACCGTGAGGCCCCTCTCGCGGGCCTTCTTCGCCAGAAGCCCCGCGCCCATCATCACCGAAGGGTTCGAGGTGTTGGTGCAGCTGGTTATGGCGGCGATGACGGCGGAGCCGTGGGTGAGGTGTAGCTCCTCGCCGTCCACGGTGACGGTCACGGACCCCGAGGGCTCGGCCTCGGGCTCGTCGGCCTCGGGCTCGGCGCCCGAGGTCGGGTCCGCGTCGCCTTCGCCGGTCGCGCCCGCCATGTCCGCCGGGGCGTCGCTGCCAGGGAACGACTCCGCGGACTTCTCCGAGTAATCCCCCTCCGTGCCCTCGGGAGCTCGCTGCTGGGGCACGCCCGGCTTGCGCTCCTCGATGTGGATATCAGGGTTAGGCGTGTCGCTAGCCGGGAAGGATTCTTCGTCGGCGTGGTTGTAAGCGTCGTCATGGCCGTTCTTGCCGTTCCTGAGAAGCGGGTGGTCGGGATCTACCATCTCGGCCAGCGCCTGGCGGAAGGATGGCTGCATGTCGGTGAGCGCGACGCGGTCCTGCGGGCGCCTCGGGCCCGCGAGGCTCGACTCGACGGTGTCCATGTCGAGCTCGAGCGTCTCCGAGAAGCGCGGCGCGGGCTGCTCGTCGGTGCGGAAGAGGCCCTGCTCGCGGCTGTAGGCCTCGACGAGCTCGACGAGCTCCTCGTCGCGCCCGGTGCCGCGCAGGTAGCGCAAGGTCTCGGCGTCTACCGGGAAGAACGTGCAGGTAGCCCCGAACTCCGGCGACATGTTCGCTATCGTGGCGCGGTCGGGGAGGCTGAGCTTGCTCAAGCCCTCGCCGTGGAACTCGACGAACTTGCCTACGACCCCGTGGGCCCTGAGCATCTGGGTTACGGTCAGGACGAGGTCCGTGGCGGTCACGCCCTCCTGCAGGGCCCCGGTCAGCTTGAAGCCGATGACCTCGGGCACGAGCATGTAGTAGGGCTGGCCGAGGGTGACGGCCTCGGCCTCGATGCCGCCGACGCCCCA